>NZ_JBSSAB010000015.1:0-66044 GCF_054058195.1 Thermostichus sp. OS-CIW-29 | reverse complement strand
TCAATAAACTGTTTGCAGTTTGCTTCTTTCCCAATGTTAACTCTCTCTTCTGTCTGTAAAAAAGCCAATATCTTCTGCCATTTGTTTTCATCTAAGAAAACCAACTTCATCCTCTTTCCTCTATAAATTATTCTCTCTATCCTAACATAAGATCAACACGACCTAACTCTCACAAACAGGAATGCCAGTACCAGCAGCCCACCCACGAGAGAGGAGCAAGGGTCAACCTGCCCCAAAAGCCTTGTCCACCAGGAGAGATAGTCATTTTTAAAATAACTATACATTTGGTCGGGAGCCGGGTAGGCCTACACATTAGCGAACATTCGTAGTAGAGGGAATTGTAACCAAAAGTCCAAGGAGTTAATTTCTAACCTCGAGAGTGAAGAAATATAAATTCGTCAATCATCTTCGTCAAAAAATGGATTATTGACAATACTTTTTTGAAAACCAGCATCTGATTTAGCAGAAGCGTAAAGAATTGCGTGCCTTTTATACTCTGAGGTCGTCTTCTTCAAGAGATCGCCTCTTTGATCATTTTTCTTACCGGTCTCAAGGCCAATGTTTTCTACTTAATTTAATCTCTATTTCTGTTATGAGAAATGAGCATTGGGCGTTCAGTTTGGATCCCACTTAAAATTGACCTGAAAAAGCTCTGGGGCTTTGGGTGCTGAGATTGCCGGGATCCCATTGCGCAATCAAAGCCGAGTCCTTCCTCTGGCGGGGGGAGAGATCTTTTTCTTGAGAAGGTAGATCCAATCCTGGAGAATACCTGCCCCCTCCTCCAATCAGCCAGAAAGTTCGGGGATCCCACCCTCGATCCCTGGATCAAAGGGAAAAGACTCTATCCCGCCGGCACAAAAGTTTTCTGTCACCGACTTGGGCTTGGGAAAAACCCTAGGCCATTGTGAACTCGGGGTGTACGCCGCCGGGAGGGACTGGGATCCGTCTCACTGTTGGGTGGGCTGGCTTCTGGGTGTCGGTGTTCCAAATTGACGGCCTCTCCCCCCAGCACCAAGGTGGAAGCATTGCCCCCATCCAAGTTCAAGGCATGGCGACAGCCCAATTGCTGCATCAACTGTGCCATCTCCAGCAGGGTGAGCCCTTGATTTTCCTGGGCATTGCCGGCGGTCACCAGCAGCAAATGTCCGCTGTCCAGTTGGCCGATGGCACTGCGGGCGGCTCGCTGCCTGCGAAAGAGAGGCTGAAATCCCTCCAATCGGGCATCCAAAACCACCTGTCCATCCAAGAGCAAGAGCGGCCCTGCCCCTAGGATGTGGGGATAGACCTCCAGCTCAGGCGGATCCAAGCGCAGATAAAAGCTGAGGCGATCCCCGGGAACCAGCTTGCGGGCTTCTAGGGCACCTTCTAGCCCCCGCCCTGCCAATACATACCCCTCGCTGGGAATCTGTACCGTCAAACTGCCGGCCAGGCCCGCCACCAGAATTTCTTGCACCTGATCCTGCCGCACCATCACGAGCATTTCGTCGTCCGTTTGGGTGGTGTAGGTGGATCCCCAGTCGGGGGTGAACTGGGAGATGCCGGGCAGGATATAGCCTGTATTGATGCCCACCACTGGGATTTGATCCCCAATGTCATTGCGCAGCTCTGCTTGCATCCGCAAACGGGCAAAGCGCACGGATCCCCCTTCTTGCCCTGCCGTCCCATCCGACCAGGCGATGACCCCACGACCCAAAATGGGGCTGGAGATCCAGCGGCCATCCCGACGAATCGCCCCCAGCGGCTGACGGGTGTTGCGGTTGAAAAACCCACCGTTAATGGCGGCCACTGCCCCCTGTTCAGGGCCAAAGGAAGACAGCTCCCCCAAACCCACCAGCCCCGCGCGTGCAGCCCAGATGGGCCGCAGTTGGCCGGCTGCGAGAGAAACCACCACGATGGAAACTGGGATCCGATTGTCTCCAACCCAAACCTCCTTCTGGTACAAAGGGATCCCTTGCACCACCCGCACCGGCTGCACACCGAGGGTCACCTGAGCTTGAGCAGCCACGCTGGGCAAAAAGAGAGCAGCAGTGCAGGCTAACCCCCAGCCCATGACCCAGGCGCTCAGCTTGGTTTTGGACATGTCTTCACGTCTTTAGGGCTTCACCATTGTCATTGGGAGATGATTATCCCCCTGCGGCAAAGGTTCCCATCACAATGAGCGACAACAGGATCCCTGGAAAGAGCAGCGTCACCAAGATCAGCAGTTCGGAAAGGGTCATCGGGGAATGCCACCTACTGGAGATTTAACCAACACAACAGCTCCGGCTTCCACCCTAGCGATCCCAGAAGGGTGCTCCAGGCTCCCTTTGGGATCCCTTAACACTCGACACCGGTTTGGCTGCCCGTGCATGCCATCTCTCGCTCTGCCGACAGTATCCTGGCAAGGGGAAAGCCTTATCCAACGGTTCCTATGGGCATCCAAGGCAAACGCATTGCCGTCGAACCCGGCCATCTTCGCCCCTGGCTCAAAGAGGCTGTTTTGGCGGGGGGCGGCGAAATTGTGCCCCTGGCAGAAGCAGAAGCCTTGGTCTGGGCTGATGCCTTTGATGTGCCTGGCCTGAAGCGTTGTCTGGCGGAAGGGAAAGGGATCCGCTGGGTGCAGCTGCCCTGGGCAGGGGTGGAACCCTTTGTTCGGGCGGGAGTCTTGGATCCCGCTTATGTGTGGACTTGTGGCAAGGGGGTCTATGCTCAACCGGTGGCGGAACATGCCTTGGCCTTGACCTTGGCCGGCTTGCGCGACTTGAAGATCCGCGCCTTGGCCCAAACTTGGCAGGAGGGCTCCGGTACCAGCCTCTGGGGTAGCCGTGTGGTCATTTTCGGGGCCGGGGGCATCGCCCAAGAGTTGATCAAGCTGTTGCAGCCTTTTCAATGCTCCGTCGACGTGGTGCGTCGCAAGGCGGATCCCTTGCCGGGTGCCACACGGGTGGTGACGCTCGCGGAACGGCAAACGGTGTTGGCAGGGGCAGATGTGGTGATCCTGGCTTTGGCCCTCACGCCGGAAACCGAGGGGATCATCGCCCAAGCTGAGTTGGAGCAGATGGGATCCCAGTGTTGGTTGGTGAATGTGGCGCGAGGCAAGCACATCGTGACCTCCGACTTGGTGGCCGCCCTGCAGCAGGGGGTCATTCGCGGGGCCGCCTTGGATGTCACGGATCCCGAGCCCCTACCGGATGGGCATCCCCTCTGGAGCTTGCCCAACTGCCTGATTACCCCCCACACTGCTCTTACCGATGCCATGATTGTCCCAGCCCTCTCTAAGCGGGTGCGAGAAAATGTGCAGCGCTTCCGGACCGGGGATCCCTTGCTAGGGGTGGTGGATCCGGTTTTGGGGTATTGAGTCCTCTAGCCCCCCTCCCTTGGGGAGCCTGGGATCAGAAACATTTGGCGCCAAACCCTACTGCAAAGCCATCTCCTGCACGCGGGCAGCAATGGCCTTGGCCATTTCCTGAGTGCCGACGGGATCCCCTGTGGCCAGGTCATAGGTGACCTGCTTGCCCTCGGCGATCACCGCCTGCACCGCCGCCTCCACCCTTGCGGCAGCCTCCCGCTCTCCCAGGTAGCGCAGCATCATCGCCCCGGAGAGGATCAGAGCGCAGGGGTTGACTTTGTTTTGGCCAGCGTACTTGGGAGCAGAGCCGTGAATGGCCTCAAAAACCGCAATGCCGTTGCCGATGTTGGCCCCCGGCGCCACCCCCAGCCCGCCGATCATCCCCGCGCACAAGTCGGAAATGATGTCCCCATAGAGGTTGGTGAGCACCAGCACATCGTAGAGCTGCGGCTTTTGCATCAGTTGCATGCACATGTTGTCCACGATGCGATCTTCAAACTCGATGTCGGGGTACTCCTGGGCCACCTCCCGCGCCACCTGCAAAAACAAGCCATCGGTGAACTTCATGATGTTGGCTTTGTGAACTGCCGTCACCTTCTTGCGGCCATTCTGGCGGGCGTACTCAAAGGCAAATTTGACAATGCGGCGGCTGCCGAAGTCCGAAATGGGCTTGATGCCGATGGCGGATCCCTCGCGGATGGGTTTGCCGGAAAGGCGCATCATTTCCTCCCGCGCCTGGATGGCTTCCGGCGTGCCCCGTTCAAACTCGATCCCGGCATAGAGATCTTCGGTATTTTCCCGCACCACCACTAGGTCGATGTCTTGAAAAGGGCTTTTGACACCGAGCATGGATTTGGCCGGGCGCAGATTGGCGTAGAGATCCAGCTCCTTGCGAATGGCTACGTTGACCGAACGAAAGCCAGTACCTACGGGAGTGCCAATCGGCCCTTTGATCGCCACTTTGGTTTCCCGAATGGACTCCAACACCTGGGGCGGCAAGGGGGTGCCGTATTTCTCGATCACCTCCACCCCTGCCTCTACCGGGATCCATTCCAACCCAACCCCGGTAGCCTCCAAGACCGTGGTCATCGCCTTGGCCACTTCCGGGCCGATGCCATCCCCAGGGATCAAAGTCACACGATAGGCCACAGATGCTTCTCCTCGCAGTGTTAACGACAGCGCAAAAACTCCGTCCTGCCGGCGTGAGAGGATCCCTCCACCAGACAGGTTAGAGAACCGGGAACCCTTGAGCTTAAATGACTATAGAACAGGTTGAGACTGAAAATGCTGCGTCTGCTACCTCAGAAAAGGGGGGGCTAGCCGCAAGATCGGGGACTCGGCGGCAGAGGGACTCGCAGCTCTACAACTGTGCCACTGCCAAAGCGGCGATTACGCCAAGCAATGCTTGCCCCGATCAACTCGGCTCGGTAGCGCATGTTGAGCAACCCGTGTCCATGGCCAGACGGCTGGGCGGGATCCACCCCACTCTTGGACGCCGGCATACCGCAGCCATCGTCGATGATCTTCAGCTCCAAGTGGGTGTAGGGAGCCTGAGGGTTGATAGAGGAACCGGCGTCCTGTTGAACCTTGGGCTGAATGATGAGATCGATGCGCCGTGCCCCCGCGTGTTTGACAATCAGAAAGCTGGCTTCCAGAGGTGTCCGGCTCAGCAGAGCCAAAGCCCCCAGCCGCTCCTCCCCCCGGTTAATCGGGTAGGCAACAAAGCCTCGCAAGCCATTGGCCTTCACCCACTCCGGGGCGGGCATCCAGGCTTCTTGGGCGGGATTGTTGCTCAAAAGCGGCAGCCCCTCCTGGGCCACCCGTCCCAAAGGGCTGTCGTCAGGGTAGATCCGCTGAATTTGGTCGTGAGCAGGACTGAGCAGGCCGGCATGGGCCACCGACTGAAAACATCCTTCCTGCGGGTCGAAAAACCAAAGGCGAGCTGAGGCTGCACCCAGACGATCCACCATCTGCCGTACCAAGGTCTGGGCCAGCTTGAGCACACACTGCTCCAGCTCCCCCATCTCTACAGAGTCCGAAGAGGATGGGGAAGATAACTGAGAAGAGAGCAGCACCAGTTCTTGGACAATTTGGTTTGCAGCCTGTAGCTGGCGTGACAGCATGGGATCCCGATTGCGGCAGCGGTGCGGAGCACTTTCAACAGAGGCAACCGAAGGCATGACAGCAAGAGATGGGCTTCCATCAACAAGGAACCAACTTCTGCACAGCCTCTAACCGCCCCAAAGCCCAGCCCCGCCGCTGGAGAAGGGCAAAAGATTCCAGCAAATCCGGCCCCTGCAGATCCCCTGTCAGGGCGGCCCGCAAACTCTTCATCAGCAGGCCCTTTTTCATGTTCTGGCCCTTGGCCACCTGATCCACCAGCGGTTTTAAGCTGTCCGCCGAAACCTGGGGCAGCTCGGCAGCAGCCAACGTGGTGGCCATTGCAGCCATAGCCTCTGCCACCCCAGGCAGGCGCAACTGTTCCAGAGCTGGCAACGTGTAGCTGAGGGGCTCCTGAAACAAAAAGCGGCTGAGCGGAGGAGCTTCTGCCAGGCGGTCGATACCATCGGCAATCAGGCGGGCCACATCTTCCAACCAGGTGGGATCCGGCACCTCGGAAAGGTCAAACCCTGCCGCCTGCCAAAAGGGGGTGAGCCGTTCTACCAGTTCTGGCGGAGAAAGCCGCTTGATGTACTGGCTGTTGATCCAGTTGAGCTTGTCCCAGTCAAAGCGGGCAGCCGCACGGTTAACCCGGTCAAAGTCGAACAGCGCAGCCGCCTTTTCCAAAGAGAAAAGCTCTTCCCCATCCGGGGGCGACCAACTGAGCAAAGCCAAATAGTTCTTGAGAGCTTCCGGCAAAAAGCCCAGTTGCTGGAACTCTGCTACCGAAGTTGCCCCATCCCGTTTGGAGAGCTTTTTCCCCTCCGGGTTCAGGATTAGCGGAGAATGGGCAAACTGGGGAGGTTCGTGGCCAAGAGCACGGTAGAGCAAAATCTGCTTGGGGGTATTGCCGATGTGATCTTCGCCGCGAATCACATGGGTGATGCCCATGTCGATGTCATCCACCACCACCGCCAAGTTGTAGAGAGGGCAGCCATCCGCCCGGGCAATGACCATATCCCCCCCCAAGTCCTGGGTGTTCCAGGTAATGGGGCCGCGAATGAGATCCACCCAAGACACTTCCAGGGGCTCCTCGATTTTGAAGCGGATCACCGGCTGCCGACCCTCGGCTTCGTAGGCCCGTCGCTGGGCTTCGGTGAGAAAGCGGTGGCGGTTGTCGTAGCGGGGGGCTTTGCCGGCGGCCTTCTGGGCAGCGCGCATCTCCTCCAGCTCCGCCTCGCTGACGTAGCAGCGGTAGGCCAACCCTCGATCCAGAAGCTGCTGTACCACCGCTTGATAGCGCTCGATGCGCTTGGATTGGTAGACCGGCCCTTCGTCCCAGTCTAGGCCCAACCAGGCCAGGCCCGCCAAAATGTTGCGGGTGTAGCGGGGCAAAGAGCGGTCGCGGTCGGTGTCCTCGATGCGCAAAATGAACCGGCCACCGTGGCGACGGGCATACAGCCAGTTGAACACTGCCGTTCGGGCAGTGCCGATGTGCAGATTTCCGGTTGGGCTGGGGGCAATGCGAACACAAACACTCACAGGTCTAAGGATCCCAAGCAGAGCATCCTGATCCTAGTCGGCGGCGAGATCCTTTGTCATATTGGCCCTCCATTGGGTTGCAGGCGGTTGCCAATTGAGGCATTTCGAGTAGAATCCGCTCTAGCCGCCGGTCAAAAGGTAGGCTGCACGGGGATCAAGGTTGATTGGCAACGTCCAACCTCCCCTTTTTTCCGGTGTTGAGGAAAAGCTGTAGCGCAGGAGGAATCCCAGCACATGCGTCTGACTTTGGCCATTCTTCTGGGTTGTCTGTCCGCCGGGATCCCGATTGGATCCGCCTTGGCCCAAATTGCCTATCCTTCCTATCCGGTGGGAGATGCCCTGGATAGGATCCTGTTGGATACAGGCAGGAATGTGGATCCGGTCATTTTCCCTGAGGAGGTGGTGCGCTCCCAGGCCCGGCAGACCACCGCCTTCTTCACCACGCTGCTGAACCAACGCACCAACATCCCACCCCTGCGCTCGCTAGATTTGCCCAGTCCCTATCAGGCTTCGGTTCGTACCCAGGCCGGGTACTACCGCGTGACCCAGACAGAGCCCGTTTTGGATTTTGAAATCTTGCGCTAGGCAGGGCAGGTATTCGGGGCCTGTTCCAGCGCCGGCCTGTTGCTGTTGCCAAAACGTTGTGTATGAAGCTCCGTTCTACTGCTGCGCGGAAGAAAGCTAGCTAGGGCGGTGGTTGTGCCCTGGTCGGCGTGGCGGAAAGGGCAGTGACTGCCTGGCGGTTGCCTTAAAGCTGTTCACCCAGGAGGGCATGGTTTTTCTCAGCGAAACAGCTCCCTGGAGAGGCGCTCCGCCGGCGCAATCGGACAAGAGGGAACTGGGGAAAGTTGTGTTTGTGAGAGCCTTCATCCTATGGCCCGCTCGCGCGGACGGTAACTGCCTCTCCGGTCAGCGAAAAAGCTCGCGTGGCGGTAATGCGCACCGGCACCAGGGATCCCTGCAGTTCCTCCGGATCCCCTTCAAAGAACACCAAGCGATTGCCGCGGGTACGCCCCATCGCCTGGCGGGGGTTTTTCGGGTTGGGGCCTTCCACCAGCACCTCTTGCACCTGGCCTAAGAGTCGGGCGCTGCGGGCGGCGGCCACCTCGGCCACCAGTCGGTTCAGCCGTTGCAGGCGGTCGCTTTTTTCCTCTTCAGGCACCTGGTCGGGCCACTCGGCGGCAGGGGTGCCGGGACGGGGGGAGTAGGCAGCAGTGTTCACTTGGTCAAAGCCAATGTCCTGCACCAGTTGCAGGGTTTCTTGGAACTGAGCTTCGGTCTCTCCCGGGAAGCCGACAATGGCATCGGCGCTGATGGCGGCTTCGGGCATGTATTGGCGGATGAGCTGGATAATCTGGCGATAGCGCTCGTGGGTGTAGCCGCGCCGCATCCGCTTGAGCACTTCGTTGCTGCCCGCCTGGAAGGGAATGTGGAAGTGCTCGCAGACTTTGGGCAGCTCGGCGCAGGTGGCGATCAGCTCCTCGGTAAAGTAGCGCGGGTGGCTGGTGGCAAAGCGAATCCGTTCAATACCTTCCACCGAATGGACGAAGCGCAACAAGCTGGCCAGGTTGGTTTTCGGATCCAGATCCCGTCCGTAGGCATCGATGTTCTGCCCCAGCAACGTTACCTCGCGGTAGCCCGCTCTGGCCACGTCTTCGATTTCGGCGCGGATGGCCTGGGGCTGGCGGGACTGCTCTTGCCCTCGCACCCGCGGCACGATGCAGTAGGTGCAGCGCTCGTTGCAACCGTAGATAACGTTGATCCAAGCAGTGACCTGGCTGTCGCGACGGGGCTTGGTGATGTCTTCTGGGATCTCAACCGGCTCGGTGGCCACCACCTGGTTTCCGGCTTCCACCTGCGCCAACAGATCCCCAAGGCGGTTCACGTACTGGGGGCCCATGACCAGATCCAGCTCAGGGACGCGGCGCAACAATTTTTCCCCTTCCTGCTGGGCCACACAGCCGGCCACAATGAGCTTGATGGCCGGGTTTTTGCGCTTGCGCTGCGCCTGGATGCCCAGGTAGGAATAGACCTTTTGCTCAGCATTGTCGCGGATGGTGCAGGTGTTGTAGAGAACTAAGTCCGCCTGCAACTCATCTTCGGTGGCCACATACCCCAGGGACTCCAGGATCCCGGCCATGCGCTCGGTATCGGCGCGGTTCATTTGGCAGCCGAAGGTGATGGTGTGGTAGGTGGGAGCAGCCATGGGAAGAAACAGTACGAAGAACCACCATCTTCGAGCTTAGCGGATCCTTAAAATGGCTGCGGGGCTTGAGACTCCAACAGTTAATCTAGCTAGATAGAAATTCCTACACCGGCAAAGGCTCATGTTGCCCAAGCATCGTCCCAAGCAACTGTCGCTGGGCCCTCTGGAGTCGGAAATCTTGGAGATCCTCTGGGATCTGGGCAGTGCCAGCACCCGTCAAATCCACGAGCGCATCTTGGCCGATCCGGATCGGGAGCTGGCCTATGCCTCTGTGACTACAGTTTTGCAGCGCTTAAGCCAGAAGGGCTGGGTGAGCTGTGAGCGCCGCACCGATCCCCAAGGGCGGAATCTGCCCATGCTGTGGCGGCCTCGTCTTTCGCGTCAGGAAGCGGCCAGCCTCAGGGCCTTCACCCACCTGCAGCAGTTTTTGGCCGTGGGGGATCCCGATACGGTGGCAGCCTTTGCCGATAGCCTGGATCAGGCCAGTGTGTCCCAGTTGCAGGCGATTGCCGAACGGCTGCGGGCGGCCCGTCAAGCCAGGAGGGATCCGCGATGAGCCACTTGGGCATGTTACTGCTGGGCTTGGGCCTCAGTTGCCTGTGGCGAGCCCAGGTGCGCCTGGACAGGAGTGGGGGATGGGGCCGACGTTGGCAGCGGGCTTGGATCCACTTCTTGCTGCCCCCGCTGCTGTTGCTGACCACTGCTTTGGCCTTGGCCTGGATGGGGCCGTGGGGACAAATGGCCGGGGTGGGGGGCTGGTTCTGCTACGGCTGTGCTCTGCTGTTGCTGGCCGTGGCCGGCGGCGTGGCCTTGCACTGGATTTGGGAATACTGGCGCTCCTATCGACGTGCCCATCTGCAAGCTTTAGCCCATGTGGATTTGCATGGCTCTCCGGCCTATGTGCTGGATTTGGAGATCCCTTTTGCTGCCCAAGTGGGGGTGTGGAATGCCCAGTTGGTGGTCAGCCGCGGCCTGCTGGAGCAGTTGGATGATGAGCACTTGCGGGCTGTAATCGCCCACGAAGAGGCCCATCGCCACTACCGCGATACCCTCTGGATGTTTGGAGTGGGCTGGCTGCGACGCCTCACCGGCTGGCTGCCCAACACCGAGGCCCTGTGGGAGGAATTGCTCACCCTACGGGAGCTGCGGGCGGATCGCTGGGCGGCCCAACGGGTGGATCCCTTGTTGTTGGGAGAGGCCCTGCTGCAGGTGGTGGGCTATGGCGTGGTGGAGCAACCGGCGGCGGCCTGGGTTGGCTTTGCAATGGCCGTGAGTTCAGACTCAGGGCAACGGCTGCAGGAGCGTATCGATGCCCTGCTGCAGCAGGCAGAGTCAGGGCCCGTCGATCCCCTACCCCATTCTTCTTCCATTCGGGGTTGGGCCTGGTTGGGGTTGTCCCTATTGCCTTTGCTGGCGATCCCGTTCCATACCTGAAGATTGACGGCGATTCCTCAACCAAATTGTCCTTGGGTTGGGGAAGCGAGCTTGAAAAAAAACCACCAGTTGACGCCCAAAGCCTGAGATCTGCTTTGCAAGCAGAATGGGATACTCTAGGTCAGGTTTTCTGGACTTCTAGGGACTTACAGCAGTGCAAACCAACTCTTCCCTTTCTGAGGCGACCGGGTCGGCGTGTGATCCCCTTACGCGGGCGCAGATCCTCATCGAGGCTTTACCCTACATTCAGCAGTACCAGGGCCGCGTTATTGTCATCAAATACGGCGGCGCAGCCATGGTGCACCAAGAGCGACGGGCCGAGGTGCTCCGAGACATCGTCTTTCTGGCCTGTGTGGGGATCCGCCCGGTGTTGGTGCATGGGGGGGGGCCGGAGATCAACAGTTGGCTACAAAAACTGGACATTCCCTTCAAGTTTGTGGATGGCTTGCGGGTTACCGATGCCGCCACCATGGAAGTAGTGGAGATGGTGTTGGTGGGCAAGGTCAACAAGCAGATCGTGCAGCTCATCAGCTTGGCCGGCGGATCGGCGGTGGGGCTGTGCGGGCGAGATGGCAACTTGATCAAGGCGCGATCCCAGGGCCGGGCGGAGATTGGCTTTGTTGGGGAAGTGAGCAGTATCAACCCCCAGTTGCTGCAAACCCTATTGGAAGGTGGACAGATTCCGGTGATCTCCAGTGTGGCTGCCGATGAGACGGGCCAAGCCTACAACATCAACGCCGATACGGTGGCGGGAGAACTGGCGGCCTCTCTGGGGGCAGAAAAGCTGATTTTGCTCACCGACACCCCTGGCATTCTCAAAGATCCTCAGGATCGCAGCTCTCTGATTACGTTGCTGGATATCGAGACGGCTCGCCAGTTGATCCAAGCCGGTGTCGTCAAGGGCGGCATGATCCCGAAGGTGCAGTGTTGCATTCGCGCCTTGGCACAAGGGGTGCGGGCAGCCCACATTCTGGATGGGGGATCCCCTCATTCCCTATTGCTGGAGCTGCTGACCGATGCCGGGGTGGGCACCAAGCTTGTTCCTTCTCAGTTTTCCGCTCAGTTGGAAGGACTGAACAACGGATCCCGCTAAGCTTCCTTGATAAAGCGAAGAATCTCCCGCACATGGCCGAGAAACTGGCTATCCACACTGAGCTGAGCCACAGCTTGGTGGGTCTCCTGGCGCAATTGCCTGTGCTCCAGCTCGTTGCTGGCCCGCAACTGTTCCAGTTGGGCTTTGAGCGCGGCCAGCTCCTGCCGTAGGTAGCGCCGGGTTTCTTCCTCTTGTTGGGCCCAAGAGCCAGGTTTGCCGGGATCCCATTGCTCCTGCAACTGCTCGACTTGGCGCTGCAACTGCTCTAGTCGTTCCGCCAGCTCGAGGGCATCTTCGCGAGGGATGCGGATTTGCCCTTGCAACTGGGCCAAGCGGTCGGCCAAATACTCGTAGCCGCGGATGGCCGGGCGCAGAGCCGTCAACAACACCGCAGCCACGGCGCTGGGGTAGCCAATGGGGGTGACTTGCCCAACGGCCAAGCCATAGAAAGCTAGAGCCGACAGCCCATGCAGGGCAATGGCCACGCGCAACGACCAGCAGCTGAGCTTTTGTAGGAAAGCCAAGGTTGAATCTTCCACCGGGATCCCTCGTTCCTGAGACACAACCGCCTCCTGCTGAACGGCCTTGGCCTGAAAGTAGAGGTTCCAGGGAAGGGTGACGATCACCACCAGCCACCAAAAGCTGGCGATCCCAATGGCCCAGTCGGCCAGCTCCCCAATGGGTAGCCCAAAAGCCCGCAGCAGGACAAACAGGATCCCACCGCCAATCAACAACAGCAGCCCCGCCACCCAAACTGGGAAAAAGATTTTCGAGTAAGACACGGAGTAAGAGGTTGAGTAAGACATTGCCGGTTTCTCCTCATCAAGCTGCCTACAGCCTGCCCGAACCGAGCGGCCAGAAGCTCCTGAAGCGGCCAGTTTTCCGTCCGTCCCAGAGCCATTAGGGGTGCAGCTATAGCCATTCCCAATGGCGAGGAAACCCTTGCGGATCCCAAACTCCCTCTCCCTCAGGGAGAGCGCTTAGAGTAGATCAGCTAGAAATCGCAGGAGCCCCGCACTGTACCCGTAGGGTCAGTGTCGGGAAGAATGCGGAAGTTATGATAGAACCATGACCCAAGTCCTGACTGTAGCTTGCAAACTCAAGGTGTCCCAGTCGCAAGCCGCCAAATTGGACGCGACAATGGATGCCTTTGTGCAGGCGTTGAACTGGGTCAACCAAAACACACCAGAAAAAGTAGTCAACGCAGTCAAACTCCAATCCCTTTGCTATTACCAGATTCGCGCTCGGTTTGGCTTGTCCAGTAATCTAGCCCAGCAGGTCTGCAGACGGGTGGCAGGCGCTCGCAAAGTGGCGAGACAGCGCAACCGTCCGGTTAAAGAGTTCAAGCGTAGGTTCGTTACCTACGACGCACGTATCTTTTCATTCCGCGAGAAAGACTGGACGGTGTCGCTGACCACGGTTGATGGAAGAGAACGCTTTGAGCTAGCCATTGGCAACTACCAGAGGGGAATGCTGGCTGGCTCTAACCCCAAATCGGCCACCCTAGTCCAGCGGAAGGACGGCTCCTACTCCATCCAGATTTGTGTCGAGGCAGAGCCCCCCAAGCAACAGAACACCGACAAGGTGATTGGTGTTGACCTGGGACGGCGAGACATTGCACATACCTCCGAAGGAGACAACTGGAATGGACAGCAGCTGAACAAAGTCCGAGATCACTACTGTCGGTTAAGAGCGTCTCTTCAGCGCAAGGCCAGTAAGGGCACCCGCAGTTGCAGGCGGCGATGCCGTCAACTGCTGCAACGGCTGTCTGGCAAAGAGAGACGCTTTCAAGCTTGGGTGAACCACAGTATCGCTAAGCGCATCGTTAAAGCAGCTCAATCTCTTTCTGCCTGCATTGCCATTGAGGACTTAAGCGGCATTCGAGAACGCACCAATCAACACCCCCGCAGTCGTGAGGAGCGGCGGCGTAGCAATAGCTGGGCGTTCTACCAGCTGCGGCGGTTTATCGAATACAAGGCTGTGAGGGCGGGTGTCAAAGTGGTAGCTGTCCCTGCGGCCTATACCTCGCAGATCTGCCACAAGTGCCTGCATATTCATCCCGACTCCGCTCAATCCTATCGCAAGGGTAAGCAGTTCAAATGCGGGCACTGCGGTTGGGAAGGGGATGCGGATTTGAATGGTGCGAAGGTGATTGCGCTTTTGGGGGCTGCTGTAAACCAGCCTAGAGGTTCGTGGTTGGCTTGCCAACTGCAGGGCTGCCGAAAGCCCGCCCTGTACTGAGAAGCAGTCAGGGTCGGGTAGTTTACTGCTCTCTATGAGTTGTCTTTGTTGTTCTCGGGTGTAAGCCTGTGAGCCTTGCCGCCTCTCCCCCCGATACCGATTTAAGTAGGGATCCCCGCCCGCGGCGAGAAAGCGATTGGCGGCTGCTGCGGCTGCTCTGGCCCTACGCCCGTCGGCACCTCAGGCTGGTGTTGGCGGCCTTGGCCTTTCTGCCCCCTTTGGCCTTAGCGGATGCGGTGCAGCCCTTGATTCTGCAGCGGGCTCTGGATGGCCCCATTGCCCGAGCGCTGGAACAGGGTGAGGCCGGGATCCTCTCCGACCTTTGGCCCTATGTGGGGCTGTTGATCCTAACGGTACTGGTTCGCTGGCTCTTCCAAGCCCTGGAAGGGTATGTCAGCCAAAAGCTGGGGCAGTTGATGACCCGCGACATCCGCGACGATCTCTTCGCCCACATTCTGGCCTTGCCGGCTCAGTTTTTCGACCGCACCCCGGTGGGCAAGCTGATCACCCGCATCACCAGCGACGTGGAAGCCTTGGGGGATGTCTTTTCCACCGGTGCCGTCGGCATTGTCAGCGACCTGTTTACTCTGGGGGTGATCGCGGTGGTCATGCTCAGCCAACGCTGGGATCTGGGCTTGCTGCTAATCCTCATCGTCCTGCCCATCAGCGCTGTTGTCCTCGAGTTGCAGCGCCGCTTTCGGGATGCCAACTTTCGCGTGCGCGAAGAACTCTCCAAGCTGAACTCCTGGATCCAGGAGAACATCTTGGGCATTACCGTGGTGCAACTGTTTCGGCGGGAGCGGCTCAATAGCGAGATTTTTCAAACCATGAACCGCCGCTACATCCGGGAAGTGGATCAAACCATCCTTTATGATTCTGCCCTTTCTGCCGTTTTGGAGTGGGTGTCTTGGCTGGCCGTGGCGGCTTTGCTCTGGGTGGGCGGGCAGCAGGTGATGTCAGCCGGTAGGGGCTCAGTTGGAGGGGGATGGACGGGATCCCTGCCCCTGCCCAGGGAACCCCTCACCTTTGGCAGCCTCTACGCCTTTATTCTCTTTTCGCAACGGTTTTTCAACCCGCTGCGGCAGTTGGCCGAAAAGTTCACCGCCCTGCAGGCGGGGTTCACCGCCGTCGAGCGCATCGATGCCATCCTCAGCCTGCCGGTCGCCATCCGGGATCCCGCTCAGCCCCGCCACTTGCCCCCCAATGCCAGAGGAGAGGTGCAGTTCGAGCACGTCTGGTTTGCCTACAACCCCGGGGAGTGGGTGCTCAAAGACCTCACCTTCACCATCCGCCCCGGAGAAAAAGTGGCCCTGGTGGGGCCCACGGGAGCCGGGAAAAGCTCCATCATTCGCTTGCTCTGCCGTCTCTACGACGTAACCCAGGGATCTATTCGCATTGACGGCGTTGATATTCGGGATCTCCCCCAGGCTGAGCTGCACCGCCACCTAGGGGTAATCCTGCAGGATGGATTTTTGTTTTCCGGGGATATCCAGCAAAACATCACCCTAGGAGAGAAGGCAGATCTAGCGGCAGTGGAGCAGGTCGCCCGCCAACTCAACCTGCATGACTTCCTCCGCAATTTGCCCCAAGGCTACGCCACCCCTGTGCGAGAGCGGGGCAGCAACCTCTCCAGCGGCCAGAAACAGCTTATCAGCTTTGTGCGGGCCATGTGGCGGGATCCCAAAATCTTGGTTTTGGACGAAGCCACCGCCAGCCTGGATGTGGGCACCGAAGCCCTCCTGCAATCCGCTCTAGACACCCTGCTGCGGGATCGCACCGCCCTGATCATCGCCCACCGCCTTTCCACCATCCGCGATGTGGATCGCATCTTGGTTCTGCAGCGGGGGGAACTCAAAGAGCAGGGATCCCATGCCGAGCTCATGGCCCTCAGCGGGCTCTATGCCAGCCTCTATCGGCTGCAAGATCTGGGCGGCTAGCAGGGTGCTTCTGCCCAACCGTCAGCGACTGGCGCCAAAGCGAGACCGAATTGCCTTTAGGGTGGTGAAGCTGGCATCCGCGAACGCGATGCGAGCCTTGCAGAGTAACAGATTGCCGTTATCCACGGCAGTGTCTCTCAAGCTGGCCAAACCATCGCTGGCCTGCACCAGGGCACGGCGGCCCCAGCTAGAGAAATTTTTGCTGAGGGTGTTGATCAAGCGTTCCATAGGGATTGGACATTCCGCTCCTTGTCTTCCACCTAGCCTACTCCCCCAGCCGCAGGTATCCACAGAGGGCCATCAAGAAAATTGTTTGTTACAGATTGTTAAAAACTTGCCGTCAAGCCGGCAGACTGGCTATGATAGGCCCCAAGTTTGGCAAGCAATTCAAAGAAAGCGGTTAGCCATGAATCATCGGCCAGAGGTAGTGGAAGGCACAGAGTCCAAGCAGAAGGTGACCCTGTATCTCTCACCTGAGCTGCACCGGAATCTGAAGATTCGGGCTGCCGTGGAGCGGGAGCCGATGTCGGCAGTGGCAGAGAAGGCCATTACCTTCTATCTGCTTCACCCAGAGGTCATTGAAGGGGTACAAGGTAGCGCCTATCGTGTCCATCAATGTCCCAAGTGTAGTCACCCATTTGTTATCCGCGATGGAGAGGTGGTTTCCCTGCACCAGACATCGGCTGCCGAAGCCATCCTTGAAGAGGTGGAGCCAGAATACTGGGGATCGGCTGCTGGCTCGGAAGAGCAACGGCAGGATGCTCTGGTACCCTGCTAGAACGCTCCCAAGCGGGCCCCCTTCAGGAACTTGAGCTGATAGGAGCAGACAGCAACACAGAAGGCTTCTAAAATCCTCTCAAAATCCATCCAACAAGGGCGTACTCCCAAGTGCAATCCAATACCTAGGCAACTCGAACCCCATTTTTCAACCGTTCTGGCGGCTCCTGAAATTTCCCCTCTGCAGTTGGTGTTTCCCATGCAAGAGCTAAGCATCCTCATTCAAGCTCAATACCCACTGCTGTACCTGCTGACTCCAGAGGAGGAACGGGCAGAAGCGGCTCTGGCAGCAATTGCCCGCACCCTTAAGCCTCAGCGTCGCCTATTCATTTGGACAGTTACCCACGGCATCGTCGAATACGGCAACCCCCGCAGCCTCACCCAGCACAACACCCAATCCCCCCAGCCCGCCATCCAGTGGGTAATGGAGCAAAAGGATCCCGCCATCTGCGTCTTCAAAGACCTACATGACTTCTTGGACAACACCGAGGTGAAGCGCTGGCTGCGGGATGCTATTGCCAGCCTGAAGGGATCCCACAAAACCATCCTGCTCATGTCGCCGGTGCAGGTGATCCCGGTCGAGCTGGAGAAAGACATTTGCGTAGTGGACTTCCCCCTGCCGGACATGGCCACATTGGAGCGCGCCCTCAACCGCCAGCTGGAGCAGATCCCGCGCTCCCTGCCTTTGGCTCCTGATACCCGCGAAAAGTTGCTCAAGGCGGCCCTGGGCCTAACGCAGGACGAGGCAGAAAAAGTCTACCGCAAGGCTGTGGTGATGCATGGTCGCCTCACCGAGGCAGAAGTAGACATCATCCTCTCTGAGAAGAAGCAACTGATCCGGCGCAACGGCATTCTCGAGTTTATCGAAGAGGACGAGACCATCGACGCCGTTGGCGGTCTGGAAGAGCTGAAGCGCTGGCTGCTGCAACGTTCTGAGGCCTTCACTGAGCGGGCCCGCGCCTATGGACTGCCCCAACCCAAGGGTATGCTGATCCTGGGCGTGCCTGGCTGCGGTAAGTCGCTGATCGCCAAGACCACTGCCCGTCTCTGGGGCCTGCCCCTGCTGCGTCTGGACATGGGCCGCGTTTATGATGGCTCCATGGTGGGCAAATCGGAAGCGAATCTGCGCAGTGCCCTGCGAACTGCTGAATCTCTCGCCCCTGCCATCCTTTTCATCGACGAGCTGGACAAAGCCTTTGCTGGATCAGCAGGCTCCAGCGATTCTGACGGGGGCACCTCTAGCCGCATCTTTGGCTCCTTCCTGACCTGGATGCAGGAGAAACGCTCGCCGGTTTTTGTCATGGCCACGGCCAACCGTGTGGATCGTCTGCCGGGTGAATTCTTGCGCAAGGGCCGTTTTGACGAAATCTTCTTCGTGGACTTGCCCAACATCAACGAGCGCATCGAGATCTTTCGGATCCACCTGAAGAAGCGGCGGCGCGACATCAGCCGCTTTGATCTGCGCCAGTTGGCCGCAGCCTGTGAAGGCTTCTCCGGCGCGGAGATCGAACAAGTTTTGATTGCTGCCATGTACGAAGCGTTTGCCCAGAACCGTGAGTTTACCCAGCTGGACATTCTGGCAGCAACGAAAGCAACTCAACCGCTATCTCGCACCATGACGGAGCAAGTGGTAGCGTTGAGGGAATGGGCCCAGCAGCGGGCTCGGCCTGCAGCGGCCTCTGTAGCCGAGTACCAGCGGCTGGAGTTCTAGGAGGAGGTGAGGATCCAAAGCTACCTTGACAGAAGCAGGGACGGCAGGGCCCAAACCTTCCCCAAAGAACAGTGCCCATTGTTTGTGTCGATGTTCCAACCCCTATACAAAGGAGAGAAACACCATGTCTCATTTTAGCACCCTGCGTACCAAAATCACTGACGGTCAAGTCCTGATCAACTCTCTGCGCGATCTCGGCTACACCGTTAAGCTGAACGCCGACGTGCGTGGCTACAACGGCCAGCGTGTTCGCGCTGACATCGTGGCTCAGTTGGAAGGCGACTACGATCTGGGCTGGTCGAAGAATCCCGACGGTTCCTACGACCTGATCGCCGATCTGTGGGGCGTGGCCAAGAAGCACAACCAAACCGAGTTGATCAACTCCATCAACCAGAAGTACGCCGTCAACAAGACCTTGGCCGAGGTGAAGCGTCCTGGCCTGAACAACGCCAACGTTAAAGTGGTGGTGCACTAAGCCGGATCCTGTCTCGCCATCGCTGCAGCGATCTACACCGACTAAAGTTAGGAGGGGCTGAATCCAGCCCCTACTTTTTGGCTTGGTTTTTGGATTGGAGGGGCTGCGACCCGAAGGAGGAACCTACGCTTCTGTGAGAGCGGCAATGCCGGGCAGCACCTTCCCTTCCAATAGCTCCAGGCTGGCTCCGCCACCGGTGGAGATATGGGTCATTTTGTCGGCCAGGCCCACTTTTTCCACGGCAGCCACCGAGTCTCCCCCGCCGATGATGGTGGTGGCTCCCGCTTGAGTGAGATCGGCCAGGGTGCGGGCAATGGCTTCTGTGCCCAGGGCAAAGCGGTCGAATTCGAACACGCCCATTGGCCCATTCCAGACCACGGTTTGGCACCCCTGCAGGGCGGACTGAAAAGCTTTTACCGATTCTGGGCCAATGTCCAAGCCCATCCAATCCTCGGGGATGGCGTGGATGGAAACGGTCTGGGCCTGGGCATCTTTGTCAAACCTATCGGCTACCACCACATCCACCGGCAGCAGCAGCTCCACCCCCCGCTCTTTGGCTTTTTCCATCAGGGAGCGGGCCAGATCCAGCTTGTCGGTTTCCACCAAAGACTTGCCGGTTTGGATCCCTTGGGCTTGGTAAAAGGTAAAGATCATGCCGCCGCCCAGCAGGAGTTTGTCCACTTTTTCCAGGAGCCGCTCAATGACGCCGATCTTAGTGGAGACTTTGGAGCCGCCGATGATGGCCGCCAAGGGGCGCCGCGGATCCTCAATGGCGCCGGAGAGGAATTGCAGCTCCCTTTCCACCAGGTAGCCAGCCACAGCAGGCTGGAGGTAGGCGGTGACGCCGGCAGTAGAGGCGTGGGCGCGGTGGGCACTGCCAAAGGCGTCGTTGACGAACAGGTCGGCCAGTGAGGCCAACTTGCGGGCAAATTCCGGGTCGTTGTCTTCCTCTTCTGGGTAGAAGCGGACGTTTTCCAGCAGGGCCACCTGGCCGTTTTCCAGGCGGTTCACTACCGCCTCGGCCTCAGGGCCGATGCAATCGGGGGCAAAGGCGACCGGCTGGCCCAGCAACTGAGAAAGACGGGTGGCCACGGGGGCCAGGCTATTGCCCTCGCGGGCGACCTTAACCGCGCCTGTCTCTTTGTCCTTCTTGACGGGGCGGCCCAGGTGGCTGGTGAGGATCACTTTGGCGCCTGCCTGGGTGAGGGCCTGGACGGTGGGCAGAGCAGCCCGAATGCGGGTGTCATCGGTAATGTTGCCCTGGGCGTCCAAGGGGACATTGAAATCGGCTCGCACCAGCACACGCTTGCCGGCCAGATCAAAGCCGGATGACAGCAGGGATCCCAGTGTTTGTTTGGCCATCGTTGTTTTCCCCCGGACTGCAGAAAATCTTTATTTTTTCTTCCGTATGTATCCTACCAGCGATTGGGATCCCGGCAGTGAGACAGATGGGCTTCGGGATCCCCTTGTTCCGCTGCTTTTGCTGGGTCGGCCTTCCGTCTGCCCCTTGGCCCCGGCAATTGTAACGGTTTGCAAATAGAATAAAAATGTTGCTTTGTCGTTACCCTCATGCGTGTTGCCATTGCTGGTGGCGGGCTGGCCGGGCTGGCCTGTGCCAAGTATCTCTGCGATGCCGGGCATCAACCGCTCCTCTTTGAGCGGCGGGATGTTTTGGGTGGCCTGGTGGCTGCCTGGAAAGATGCCGACGGCGACTGGATCGAGACGGGGCTGCACAACTTTTTTGGCGCCTACCCCAACACGTTGCAGCTGTTCCGGGAGCTGGGCATCTCCGATCGCCTGCAGTGGAAGGAACACAGCTTGATTTTCAACCAGCCGGACAAGCCGGGCACCTATTCCCGCTTTGACCTGCCGGATATTCCCGCTCCTTTCAACGCCATTGTCGGCATCTTGCGCAACAACGACATGCTCACCTGGGGGGAAAAGGTGAAGTTTGCCCTGGGGCTGGTGCCGGCCATGATTCGCGGCCAGCGCTATGTGGAGCAGATGGATCGCTATAGCCTCTTGGAATGGCTGCGGCGGCAGGGTATTGACGAGCGGGTCAACACCGATATTTTCATTGCCGTCTCCAAGGCCCTGGCCTTCATCAACCCGGAGGAGATCTCGGCCATGGTGCCCCTGACGGCCTTGAACCGCTTTTTGCAGCAAAAAGATGGCTCTAGGATTGCCTACCTAGACGGCGCTCCCCCAGAGCGGCTCTGCCAGCCGATGGTGGACTACATTGTCGCCCGTGGGGGGGAAGTGCATTTGAAGGCGGCGTTGCAGGACATTCGTCTCAACCTCGATAACAGCGTGGCCGGGTTTTGCTTAGCCACCCCCTCTGGGCCGGTGGAGGTGACTGCCGATGCCTATGTCTCGGCCCTTTCGGTGGACGCGCTCAAGGAGCTGCTGCCGGCGCAGTGGTGGGGGATCCCCTTTTTCCAAAAGCTGCGTGAACTGGAGGGGGTGCCAGTAATTAGCCTGCAGATCTGGTTTGACCGCAAGATTACTCACATCGATCACTCCTTGTTTTCCCGCTCGCCGCTATTGAGCGTGTATGCCGACATGAGCAACACCTGCCGGGCCTATGCCGATCCGGAGCGGTCCATGTTGGAGCTGGTGCTGGCTCCGGCTGCCGAGTGGATTGATCGCGGCGATGAGGAGATCTTTGCCGCCACGCTGGAGGAACTGAAAAAACTCTTTCCCCAGCACCTTACCGGCCCCAACCCCGCCCGCGTGCGCAAGTGGGTGGTGGTGAAAACGCCGCGCTCGGTCTACAAGGCTACCCCTGGCAGACAGCAGTATCGCCCCACTCAAGTTACCCCTATTCCCAACTTCTTCTTGGCGGGCAGCTACACCCTACAGCCCTTCCTGGGCAGCATGGAGGGGGCCATCCTCTCCGGCAAGTGGGCGGCGGAGGCCATCAACAAGGGGATCCCATTTCAACGCGCTTCTGTCTCGGCCTCAACTCTGGCAGCTGCGGGGGTCTAGCTCTCCGCCGTCCGCCTCCTATGCCTTTTGAATCTTTCTTTTCCCCACAACCTCTTCTAGGCTATCCGCGGCGTCCGCTTTCCCGTAGTGTTGATATGTGCCCTCGCCGTTCCTCTTCCTTCTCTATCCTGGCCCTGTGCTCCTGGAGATAGCCAGATGAGTCCGCTTGAGCAATCTTTTGCCCTCTGTCGCCAGATTACGGCCAAGCACGCTAAGACTTTCTACCTGGGATCCCTGCTCTTGCCCCAGTCCAAACGGCGGGCCATCTGGGCCATCTACGCTTGGCTGCGGCAAACCGATGAGTTGCTGGATGGACTGGAAGCCAGCCAGGCAGAGGTGGAGGTCACCCGCAGCAAGCTGGAGCAGTGGGGATCCCATCTGGAGTCGCTCTTCCAGGGAGGCGAGCCGCAAGTCCCCACGGACCTCGCTTTGATCCACACCATCCGCACCTACCGCCTTTCCATCGAGCCGTTTCGCGAGATGCTGCGGGGGCAGAGCATGGACTTGGATACGCGGCGCTACGCCACCTGGGAGGATCTGCGGGTCTACTGCTACCGCGTGGCTGGGGTGGTGGGGCTGATGTGCTCGGAGATCATGGGATTTGTGCCGGGCCGGGATGGCCGCGAGGAGGCGGTGGCGCTGGGGATCGCCATGCAACTAACCAACATCTTGCGGGATGTGGGAGAGGACGCCCGCCGCGGGCGGATCTACATCCCCCTGGAAGATCTGCGCCGCTTCAACTACTCCGAGCGGGACCTGTTTAACTATGTTATTGACGAGCGCTGGATGGCTTTGATGGACTATGAGATCCGGCGGGCTAGAGAGCTCTATGCCCAAGCGGAACGGGGGATCCCTACCCTGCAGCCGGACTCCCGCTGGCCGGTAGCCGCTTCCTTGATGCTCTACCGGCAGATTCTCAACGCCATCGAGCGCAACCACTACCAGGTTTTTCGCACCCGCGCTTACGTGTCCACTCTCAGCAAGGCATTGGCGCTGCCGGTGGCTTGGTGGCGTTCCAACTACTACGGCTATTAGCCAACGGTGCCCAACCGGAGTGGTGGCAGAAAATCGGACACAAGACGGCAAGCCCAAAACCCGTGAACGGCGAGGAAAACGTATGGTGAACCGTGCCCTGACCCTACCCTATCAGCGAATCTGGGAAGACAGTTTAACCATCTTCTGGCGCGACTGGCTGGATCTGCGGGGGCGAGTTTGGCAGGTGGTGGCCTCGGGGCTGGTGGCTCCCCTCATCTACATTGTTGCCTTTGGGGTGGGCCTAGGGGGATCCCTGCGGGCCGAAGCTTTGGCCGAGGTGGCCGGATCCACGGCGGCAGGTTCTTATTTGCGCTTTATTTTGCCGGGGATGGTGGCTCTTTCAGCCATGACCATCAGCTTTGCCGGCACCACCTTCTCCATTTGTGGATCGCGGCTATTTACCAAGAGCTTTGAAGAGCTGCTGCTGTTGCCGGTGCACCCCTTGTCTTTGCATCTGGGCAAGGTGCTGGCGGGCATTGCCCGCGGCCTGCTGACGGCCTTGGGGGTGTTGGCGGTGGGGGTGCTGGGTACGGGGGCCTGGGGCCTGCTTCACCCCTTGTCGCTGTTGGTTCTACTTTTGGATTGCGCCGTCTTTGCCGGCATTGGGGTAATTGCTGGCTTGAAGGTGCCCAGCCTGGAGAGTGTGGGCGTGCTAACCAACTTTTTGATTACGCCCATGTCTTTTCTGGGGGCCACCTTTTTCGATCCCGCCCAGTTGCCGACCTACCTGCAGGTGCTGGTCTATTGCCTGCCCCTTTCCTACGCCAGCATTGGCATGCGGGCAGCCGCCTACCAGCCGCTTGCGGAGTTTCCCTGGTACACGGTGGGAGTTTTGGGCGGCTTGGCGGTAATCCTGGCTTTTGTGGGAGCTTATCTGTTTTCCCACCAGCAGGACTAGCTGCCCTTGCCAAATACTTCTGGGTAGCGAGCCAGCTGCTCTTGCAAATCTTGGTTGTAGCGCAGAACAAGCACGCGGTAGCCCCGTCCCTGCAGCTGCGAGCGCAGTTGGCGATCCCGTTCCGCTTGGGCAGGCTGGTCGTGGACTGGGCCATCGCAGAAGATGCAGATGTTGGGGCTGTAGAAGAAGTCAACGACGCAGTCGGGATCGGCAATGGCTTTCTGGGCATCCTCAGGCAGCCGATACCCTCCTGCTGCCAGCGTTTCGAGAAAGCGGCGCTCCAGTTCAGAGCGAGGGTCCAGGAGCTGGCGCAGCCACTCCAGGTGCTCTTGGCGGGAGCGACCCAGGGAGCGCAGCTCGGTGCGGCTGTTGACCAGCAGGCCCAAAAGATCCCGGATCTGATAGCGGTCAAGCTGCAGCGCTTCCCGTTGGTTGGCATAGCTGAGCAGGCATTCGTAGCAGGCTGCTCGGCATTCGGGCCGCAGGTCTTGGATCCCGGCCTCTGAAAGCTGGAAGTGACAGATCTCCAGCGCCACTTGGGCCACTTCCGCTAGAGCCTGGGGCTCTTCCACCAGGCGCCGCAGGACGCCAGCGCCCCCTTCTGCTGTTTCGTAGAAGAGCATGGCCTGATGGGATCCCTGGCCGATGCACTCGGCGGCCAGCTCTGTCTCTTCTAGCTCAAAGGTCTCTTCGATCCCTCGCTTGAGGGCATAGCGCAGGGTGGTCTCCAGGGCCTGCGGATTCTCCACCCCTGGCTGAACTAGGCGCACCAGCAACAGGTTTTGGGTACTGCGCACCGCCAGGCGAATGGACTGCAGGGGGACTGGGTTGGACGAGCCTGCCCTGTTCCGCTCAAGCTGATCTCGCGAGGGAACTTCCCCATTTTCAAAGTTGACCAAAAAGCCGCGCCCTCCACTTCCCCGCCAGCCGTGGTTGATGCGTAGCAGGGTGGCCGCCGGGGCATAGCGCAACTGCAGCAGGGGAGTTTGTCCGCTCAGCACATCAGCTTCTTGGACGCGGTAGCCAGAGCTTTCGGGAGCAAACTGGAAGAAGGTCTGCAGCTCGTAGCCTTGCCGCCGCCGCTCCTCTTCGTCAGCTGTGATGCGATTCCGCCGCCGCATGCGCACATTGGGCATTTCCAGAAGCTGGGTAAAGAGGCTGTTTTGCCCATCGAACTGGGTGCCGCAGACGGGGCAGCAATCCAGGTGGGGATCGGCAAAGGCCCCACAGCTAAAACAGAGCTTGTGGCTACTTTTGCGCTCCTCCAGGCCGCCGGGCGGAGCCTGAAACGCCACTGCTTCCCACTGGCAGCCCTCATGGTAGAGGAAGTTGTGGGGAGCAAACTCGCGGATAGCCAAAAAGCGAGGCCGGGCGATGAACTCGCCCTCGCTGCCGCGGGGCACCCAGGCCCGCACCGGCAAGGCAGGGAAGTTGTAGCCGGGCAAGAAGCCTTCGCTAGCCAAATAGCGGTAGGGATAGAAGTCGCTTTCCTCCCGCTGGGTTCCAATCTGCAGCAGCAAGTTGCGCTGGCGCAGGGCTTCTTGCTGGCGGCGCTCGGCTTCCTGTTGGTCTTTCTTTTGGCGAGTCGTCTGGAGCTGGCGGTTAGCGGCTTCCAACTGCTGCGTGGCAGCCCGATAGAGCTCTCGCCAGCGATCGAAAGCTCGGTCAAAAGCCTGGGGTGCCTCTTCAATGACCTGCTGAAGCCAGCGCTCGCTAAACCAGCCGCTTTTATCTAGGAGTTGGCGATCGGCGGCCAGCAGCTTCTGCACCTGCTCCTTCACTTGTTGGCGGGCAGACTCCTCAAGTTGGATTTGCTGGGCCACTGTCTCCCTGAGGGGCAGCTCTTCCCGATCCGCGTCGATGACGGTTTCAATGGAATTGCCTAGGGGCAGGCGCACCTGAGCCAACCAAACGGCGTGGATGTGAGCGCGCAGCAGCGATTCGTTGGCTAGATCCAGGCGGGGAGGGCGCACGCGACCGGCCACCATCTCGGGGCGGCGGCGGAAGTAGTACTGGTCGTGGCTATTGAAAGCCCCGCAATAGGTGATGATGAGTCCCGGCTGCCCCTGGCGGCCTGCCCGACCGCTGCGCTGGGCGTAGTTGGCGGGTGTGGGGGGCACGTTGCGCAGATGCACCAGATCCAAATCGGCAATATCGACCCCCAACTCCAGGGTTGGCGAGCACACCAAATAGGGAAGGCGTCGAGCTTGATCCTCCCCGCGAAAGCGCCTTTCTCGCTGCTCCCGCTCTCCTGGCCGAACCACTTGGGCAGTGTGCTCCCTAGCCTCCAGGGATCCCAGCCCTGCTGCCCCGGCCTGGTAGAGGCGCTGGAAAAAGAGATTAACGGGGCGGCGGGCAGAGGAGTAGCCGCTCTGCTCGGCCCGGCGGGAATACAGAGGATCTGGCGGCGGCGAGCCATTGCCCAGGCACCAGCGCAGACAGCCAGCGTTGAGCTGGTAGGCTTCCTGGCCATTCTCCGAGTGGCGCCGCAGCAGGTCGTAGCTAACTAGGAGAGAAAGCAGGGATCCCAAAAGCTCATCGTAGGTTTCCCGGGTTAGCCCAAGGCGCTTGGCAAGAAAGCGTCCGAGGGCGCTGCGGGGGCCCAGGCTGAAAGTTGTTATGTCCTTTCCGTCGCAGCTTTGGCGGACAAAGCAGGTGGCCGTCCGCAGCTCGTCGTACTCTTCTAGGCCCCAAAACTCGTTGAGGTGTTGCTCGGCCCGTCGGCGCAGCGTTCTCTGGGACTCGGCTTTGAGCAGGCGCACATCGATGGCCAATTTGCGCCGAAACTGATCCAAAACAGCCCGCAGCAGGCGTTCCCGCTCCTCAACCTCGGCCTGGACAAACCAGGGGTGGAGAGGGGCCAGGGCCGAGCCTTGGCAAAGCTCCCTGAGGCTGCGGTATTCGATTTTCAACAAGCCCACCTGTTCCAGGTTGGGGTGGGTAACCCGCCAGCCGCGCCGCAGATCTTCATAGAGCCGGTATTCGGTTAGCTCGCTAAAGGTCTGCCACACTTCCTCGGCACTGGGCGAGTCGGGATCCAAATCGGGGTTTTGGGTAATGTCGGCAAGGCTCAAGCCTGAGGCCTGCACCACTGCCGGGGCTACCTCTGAGAAGTCCAGCTCTTTTTTCTCCTGCAGGGCAGCATAGAGCGAGGCCCGCAGAAGGGCCACATGCACAAAATCGTTGAAGTGGCCGGCCTGCAGGGAGGCGTCCTGGCGGTTGTCGGTAAAGGTGAGCAGCTTGCCGCGGGCTGCACCCGTCTGAGCGGCATGGCGCAGCAGAGAAGTGGCCAGAATGGTGGTGGCGCTGGAGCGGCCTTCGCTGGAGAGGGAAGCCAGCTTGGCGAACTCCCGCTCCCGCCCACTGTAGTACTCGCCGCAAGCTAGGCAAAGAGAAAAGGGCTGGGGCTGCCACCACAGCTTCTGGGCCTCTGCCTGAGGCACCTCGGAAAAGGAGCCGTCCGGGCGTACCCAAACTGCTTGGGGGACGCGCTTTTTCCAGTGGGGTTTGAGCCGGTTTTCAGGGGTGTACCAATCTTCCGGGATCTGCTCCAGCGACCACTCGTTGTCAATGGGATCCAAGCTGAGGTAGCCGGCCTGCTGGTCTTCGCCTTCCTCAACCTCTTCCCCCAGAGGATAGGGCAGGAAGTGAGTCTTTGACCTGAGGACGTGGTAGTAGTCCTGGCCACAGTGGCGGCAGAACTTGACGGGGAAAAACAGCTTTCCTTCCCCTGCTTGCACTTGTCCTTCCAGGGAAAACTGCCGCTTGTCCCGACTTTCCAGGGTGGCATAGAGGGTGCGGCCCTGGGAGATAAACTGGTGCAACTTCAAGGCCGGGCCGCGGCTAGAGCCCTCCCGCAGGCTGCTGGCGTGGGCCAGAAACTGGCGTAGGGACTCGGTGCAGCTCTCAGGGGTAGTGCTGGTCAGCTCTGCCAGTTGGGCAGCTACCTTGGAAAGCTCCCGGGGCACGCGGCGCCTGAAGCTGCCATCGGGACTTTGCTCCAGGCCCAGCTCGTACTCCAACCAGCGCATCAAGGGGTGGCGGCGCAGGCTAGCTAGGTCGGTGGGCCAGGGGGGATCGAGGGCGGGTTTGAGCTCTTCAGGTGAAGGCGGGCCACTTTCGCTCAAAGGGGCCAGGGTCTCCTCGATAATCTGCTCCGGTGTGAAGGGATGGCCAAAGAAGCGGCTGGCGAAGTCGGCCACGGTCTGGCGGCGCTCCAGGGCACTGGCCTCTGGCCGAGCAATCATGGTGGCGCTGGTGCCGATGTGAACCAAGTCCTTGGCGGCGCAGCGTCCCTTGAGGCGGCGAACCAGCATCGCCACATCGGCCCCCTGCCGGCCTCGGTAGGTGTGCAGCTCGTCAAAGACCAGAAAGCGCAGCCCTCCCATCTCGGGATTCAAAAACCGCTGATCTTCAGGACGAACCAGGAGGAGTTCTGCCATCACATAGTTGGTGAGCAGAATTTGAGGTGGATCCCGCCGTAGCTGGTCTCGTTCGTTTTCCGAAGTTTCCCCGGTGTATCTGGCAAAGCGCAGCGGAAAAGGGCGATGGTAGTTGCGCTCGTACCGCTCGCACAGGGCTTGCAAAGACTGGTATTGAGAGTTCACCAAGGCATTCATGGGGTAGACCACAATGGCCACCACCTGATGACGGGATCCCCCCTGGCGAATCCAGTTGTCAATGATGGGCAAGAAGTAGCAAAGGCTTTTGCCAGAGCCGGTGCCGCTGGTAACGACAAAACTCTTGCCTGCTAGGGCCTTGGCAACAGCTTCCTCCTGGTGGCGGTAGAGGCGGAAGGGTCTGCCATCCTCAAAGCGGAAAATGCGGGCTGTTTCTTGGGCAATGCGCCCCGCCTCGGCCAACTCGTCAACGGTTGGACCAGATACATAACTAGGGCTGAGCTGGAGGAGGGGTTCTGGCCAGAGGTGGATCCCTTCCTCTAGAGCTTGATTCACAAAGGCTTGCGCCCGTTGGTCGCCAATGAGAAAAAAGGAGCGGACAAAATCGCGATAGTCGTCCAGAACAGTGGCGTGGAGATCAAAGATGGTGGACATCGAATCTGCCCTTAAGGCCCGCTTGGTTAGCTCAAGCCTAGCTTGAAGATGCCGCAAGTGGTGTTTGAAACCGCACCCACCAAGATCTACGGCCCGCTGAACGGCAAAAAGATATCTCCGAAGTGGGATCGGCAATGCGCCAGCTTCCCCCACACC
Organism: Thermostichus sp. OS-CIW-29; assembly: GCF_054058195.1. Taxonomy (NCBI): domain Bacteria; kingdom Bacillati; phylum Cyanobacteriota; class Cyanophyceae; order Thermostichales; family Thermostichaceae; genus Thermostichus; species Thermostichus sp. OS-CIW-29. Next base: position 37,069 of record NZ_JBSSAB010000015.1, on the reverse strand, counting down.
TCCAGTACCCGCCGACGGCTGCAGCGTTCTCCGAATGCAGGAACCAGAATCCCTTGCCTTTAGGCAGGGGGTATGTCAAGAGAAAACTGGTCTGCAGAAGGCCACCTCTGCCTCATGGACGAATAACCCGCAATCCTAGATGCGCCTCGTAGCCATCGAAGTCACTGTCGTGGTGGAGGAGCGGAACATTGTTCTCAATGCACCAAGTGGCAATCAAACTGTCTATTGTTTTGCGCACCGTCACGCCTTTGCGACGCAACAAGCGAAAGTTCTGCGCACTTTTCACCGCCAGGGAGGGGTTAACCATTTGCACCTGATGCAATTTCACCAGAGCACAGCGAGCCTGCTCGAAATCGGCATCTTTGCGAAAGCCCTGCAAGACTTCTGCCAAAATCAAGTCGCCCACCAGGATAAGAGTTTGATCCAGGGCCCAATCCAGATAGTCGGTGTGAAGCGATGAAATGCCGTTGAAGTAATCAATCCAGATGGTGCTGTCCACCAGGATCATCCTCAGTCCTGCAGGCACGACAGGCGTTGCTGATGCAAATTGCCCTCCCATTTCAACTTGCCGCGTAAGTTGCGGATCTCAGCTTGCTCGTGTAGGCGAATCAGGACACGCAGCGCTTCGTGAATCACCTCGCGCTTGGTCTTGAGGCCGGTTACCTGGCGGGCACGCTCGATCAGGTCGTCATCCAGGACGATGTTGGTGCGCATGAGGAGCCACTTGTGTGTATAGAAATGCAGATCTATGTGTATTCTAAGCTTTTATTGAGTGCTGCGCCAGCTTCTCCCACGCCTCCAGTACCAGCCGCCGGGTGCGGTATTCGCCGTATTGACGTATCTCCTTCTCCTTCAGCACGCGAAAGGTTTCGCCGGGGAAGGTGCTAGCGGCAGCGCGGGTAGCGTAGCCAGCCGGGTCGAGCGGGTCTGCCACCTCTTCCCGCGGGTCGAGTATGTCTTCCAGTTCGCATTCGGTGAGGTCTGCCGGGTCGAGGATGTAGCGCAGTTGCTTGCGGGTGAGGCCGTAGAGCCGGGCGTAGTACGCATCCAGTTCAGCGCGGAGGATGGCGCGGCGTTCCTCGTTCCAGGTGAACGACGGGAAGGGGAAGCCCTCACCCAGTGCTGCGGGCGAGGGGGTCGGGGGGTGAGGTCTAATCACAGCCCGCAATCCTTCGTCTGCCTCTCGCCATACGTCGTCGGCGAAGGGTTTCATGTCCCAGGAGGTGTAGACCAGCTTCAGCACGCGCGGGACGATGAAGCGCAAATCTTCGGCGGTGTAGACGGAGGGCGGCAGGACGGGGAGTTGGCGGAGGATGAAGAATCCAAGCGAAGTACCGCCAATTTTCTGGCGAGTGACAAAATCCAAGACCAGACTGCTGAAATTTGCCAACCATGCTGTAACAAGCACAGCAGATTGGGATTCAGAGAAGATAAGGGGTGCTTTATGTCCCGCCCCCACCCTGGGCAGCAGGCTGAAGATGGCGGTGCGCTCGTCAGTAGACCTTGCCACATCGCGAAACCCCAGCAGCCAGCCGCGCTGCCACTCGCCCAGGCGGGCTTTGACTTCTTCCGCAGATACCCAGTACCAGGGCTGGACGACGAAGTGCGGGTCGGCGTGCTGGTGCTCATCAGGCGTGGGCAGTTGGGTGCTGGAGCGGTCGCGCACGCCCTCATAGGTGCCGTAGCGGTGGTCATAGTGCCAGATCATCTTGGCTTCGTAGAGGGGGAGGTAGCCCTCACCCCCGGCCCCTCTCCCCAGGCTTTGGGAGAGGGGAGAAGGATGCTCGTAGGAATGGGCAGTGACATAGGCAGCAATTTCTTGGAGGACTTGTTCTGTGCGGTCGAATATCTGCTCATTGGTAAAGCGCAGAATGGCAAAGCCATGTTCGCGCAGGATTTCCTCCCGCAAACGGTCGCGTTCCTGCTGAGTGGGTTCACGGTGCACGGCGCCATCTATCTCAATGATCAGGCGGGCATCGTCACAGAAGAAGTCGGCGATGAATTGTCCAATCGGATGTTGACGCCGGAATTTTCGGCCTAGCAGCCGACGGTCACGCAACAATTCCCAGAGCAGGCTTTCGGCGGTCGTCGCCTCGCGACGCAACTGCCGCGCCCTGGCAATCAGTTCCCGGCTGGCCTTGGGTAATTCGTACCCTCCTTCTCCCGCAGCGCGAGAAGAGAGGTCGGGGGCTGCGATCCTTCCCCCCTCTCCCGCCGTGTGGGAGAAGGGGCTAGGGGGTGAGGGCACAAACACATTCCCCACCAGCCGGTAACCTTGCTTTTCCAGCTCTGCACGGGTGCGGAAGAGGTGCGAGTCGTTGGACATGTGGAACATCGCCATGAAGCGCACGTCCCAAGGGTTTTCACCCGTGCGTTCGTTCACCAGTACCGGCACGCGCTGATAGATGGCGCGGGTCAGGTCGGCATCCTGGCGAGTGCGGAAGACGGGCAGGGTGCGGGTGTTGGGGTTGATGACGGCTAAGTCGTGTGGTGCCAGAGGCAAAAGTTTCAACGGATTCCGTATATCTTCAGGACGGTGGCAGAAAAATGCGAAATGAATCTGTCGTTTTGGATCGCCTGTCCCGCAGATCGTGAGCAAGCAAAACTTCATTAGTGAAATAACCGACGGAAATAACTTTTCACGATTGTCAAAGTCGAACAGGCTGAGCAGTTGCCCTTTTTCCACCAGATCGGCGAAGAAGAACTGATTGGTGGCGTCGGTGGCAATGCCGGTAGGAATGATGATGCCGGCCCGTCCGCGGGGGCTGAGCAGGTTACGCACGCGCTCGGCAAAGACGGAATAGGTGTTGATGTCGCCGCGGCCGGTGAGGGGATATTGACCACTGCCCCGTAAAAAGCGGCTGGTGCTTTCGGCGCCGTGCAGGGCACGCTGGTAGTCGTGCCAGAGGGCGGGGTTGGTCTTGGGTAGGTCGGCGATCAGCCGTTTACGGGCGGCGGCATTCGGAGCCCGAGCAATGGCGGTATTGCGGCTGGCAAAGAACTCTTCTTCCTGCAACTTGATGCGTTCCCAGGGTGGATTGCCGAGGATGACATCGAAGCCGCCACTTTCAAACACCTCTGGAAACTCCAGCGGCCAGTGGAAAAACCGATTCTCGACAGCGACGGCCTGAGCAGTGGCAAGGGCCTGGGAGGGGGTTCTCTCCTGCAGTCGATCAGCCACGGCTTGGGTGGTAATGGCCCTAGAGAAGTCAGGGATCAAGGGCTGGAAAAAAGCGGCTGTCCACAGGTTGCAGGCTTCCACTAGCTTTTGGTGTTGCGGGTCTTGGCAGTAGCGGCTGTAGAGCTGCTGCTTGCGGCTAACCTCTGCCGGGGAGTTGTCTGGAATGGCTTCTAGCTTCTGTCGCTCCTGGCTAAGCTCAGCCACCACCTGGTCAGTGTCAAAAGTAAGGGAAAGCTGCCCTGTTTGCAAACTCTGGCACTCGGTGCGATTGCGCTGCTTTAGCGAGCGGGCAGCCTCCTTGGAGTCAGCGCTAACCGGGGTAAAGGCTTCATCGGGGATGCCCTTTTCCAAAATCGCCAAATCCAAGACACCCACCAGCGAATCGCCGCACTTGATGTGGTGATCCAGGAAGGTGAGGGGCTTGCCGGCGCAGTGGGCCTCCAGCCACAGGGCCACGCGGCAGAGTTCCACCGCCAGCGGGTTTTTGTCCACGCCGTAGATGCAGTGCGCCACCACATCGCGGATGGCCTCGCGGACACGCTCGGGGGCGGGTTCCTCTTCGCCGGTGCGGATCTTTGCCAGTTCCTTGCCCAACCTGCGGGCGGCAGCAAGCAGGAAGTGACCGGATCCGCAGGCGGGATCACACACACGGATGGACAAAATCGCTTGCTCTTTTTCCTCAGGTGGGCGAGCGGCTTTCAGCCGTTCTTCGATCACTGGCTCCAGCGCCGAGCGGATGAGTTCGGCCACTAGCTCCGGCGGGGTGTAGTAGGAGCCTGTGCTCTTGCGCTCTGAGCCGTAGCTCAACTCAAAGCGAGGCGCCCCTTGCCCAGTTACAATCTGAGGCTGGTAGTCGAGCAAGCTTTCGTAGACGGATCCCAGTTCTTCTACATCCAGCGCCGCGTAGTTGACCCGCCGAAGGGGAGAGGTGGGGTTTTCTCGGTAGTAGGCTAGGTGCGAAAAGGCTTGCAGCAGATCCCGGTTGCTCAGGCTGCACTCATCCAGCTCCAGAGGGGCAAACAGCTCTCCGTTGAGAGGAGCAGCCCCCAGCAGCTCCGCCAGCTCCTCTTGGGAAAGCACCCTCCAGAGCACCCGCAAGCTGCACCAGAGATCCTCGTGTTCGTCTTGGGCACTTTGCCGATCCAAAAACCGCCGCAGCCGCGTCACGCTGTAGTGCTCGCGATAGAGCGCCGCGCTGCTCATCAACCCCCGCTCTTCGGAAACCAAGAGGAACAGGAACCGGTAGACCAAGCGCAGCAGTTGGCGGTAGAGCTCCCTGGGATCCGACAAGAGCCGCGCTCTCAGCCTCTGGTTCTTGGGATGGGCCAGGAACCCATTTGCCAGCAACCTGATGCACTCCTCAACCCCCTCCCGCAGCCGTTCCCGTACCCGGCCACCCTGCTCCAGGGCCTGTTGGTAGTACTTTTCCAGCAGACAATCCCCTGCTAGCTCTGCCGTTTGGGGCAAGCGGCTGCGGTGCAGCAGCCGAAAGAGGATGGCAAAGTCGTTAAACCGCTGCTCCTCTAGGATCTGCTTCAGGTCAAACTCCACATAGGCCTGCCGACGCACATAGGTGGAGTCCCGCAGGAGGCGCAGGGTCAATCCGTTGGTAACAATGCCCCAGAGGTGCTCGCTGCGGTTGAGATACTCCTGCAGCAGCGAGTGGGGTGCCAGGCGAGGCCGGCCAGAAGCCGGCACGCGGCCCAGCTCCTGGCGCGCGCCGACGATGTGCACCGGTGGCGCGTCTTCCGCCTCGCCCATGCGATGCGAGATGGGGAAGTTCATTCCGTCCACCTCGCAGGCGCGCGGTTGATAGCGCACCTCGATCCCCAGCAAACTGAAGAAGGGGATCGCCCAGGCATCGCGGGTGATGCTGGTGGCGAGATCGCTTTCGGGCAGGCGCTGCAGGCGGCTCTGGAAGGCCTCCCAGTACTTTCGACAATCGGCAAAGACCGCGGCAATCTCTTCGACTGGGCCGCGCTTGCTGTTAAAGCCGAAGTCTTCTGGCTTCTGTCCTGGCAGATCCCCTGCCAGCAGCTTTTCGAGAATATCGGGCCCCAACAGGCCTCCTTCGATGCGTACCCCAGAAAACTCGCTCATCGGCAAACCACCGGTTGGAGAACAAGGAGTCCTAAAAGATCGGGGGGAAGCTGCGGCTTCACCTTCAGCCCCCGCCCCTGTAGGGACACGGCTTGGCGGATGCGCCTATGGGCAGCCTCCAGCTCAGCAGCACGCTGCAAAATCCGCTCCCGCGCCGCCTGCTGCAGCCGGTGATCCCTTCCCCAGTTTTCCTCTGTCTCCTGCCACGGGCCGAGACAGGCCAGGAGATGCTGAACCAGCTCCCGCTTTTCCGCTAGCGGTAGGTTCTCATCCGGCTTGGCCGTGGCCAGCAGTTGGAGAGCTGCGCCCGTCTCCAGCCAGCGGGCCTCGCCGCTCTCCAGGCCAACACCGCCTAGCACCAGCACCTCTTCCGCCAAGAGAGGCTGCCCCTGGGGTTGCTCCACCAGGTAGCGCACCCGCAGCAGCAGTAGAGTTGTAAGATCAACTACCGCTCGGGTGCGTAGAGCGCCGCAGCGGGAGACGACAGCATCCCCTTTCTCTGGGTTGTCGAGGGCTTCCTCCAGCAAAAACTGGGCCAGGGCAACCACGACGCGGTGGTTGCGGCCAATGTATTCGGCACCTTCGGGCGTGGGCGAGTCGAAGCTGATTAGCCAACGCCCGCCTTTGGGAGAGGGCAGGGCCAGGCGAATGGCTTCCGGCAAGGTGGCAGTGGCTTCGGAGCCGACGCTAACCTGGTAGACCCCCGACCGCTTCCCTGGGGTTATGGCTAGGTTGAGGCGCTGGGCGGCAGCCAGGAAGAATTCGCGCACAGCTTCGGGATCCCCTAGCACGGCATCGGTGGCCTCCAGCTCCCGCTGCACTGCCTCAGGCTTGAGGGCCCGCTGGGCAAAACGGGTGCGGTTGCGCCGCTCCTGTTCGACAGAGCGATCCCAGCGCCGGTGAAACTCATCCACTTCCGGCACGCCAAGATCGAGGGTTAGCTGGCGCTCGGCGGACCAGTGTCCCTTGCGCAGGAAGAGGGCTTCGAGCACAGCCTGGGTAACGCTTTCGCTAGCCTCCGGCACAGGCACGTGGGTGCCCAGGGTGCGGTGGATCTCCCGCGCTTTGTTGAGCAACACCTCCAGTACCACGCCATCTACGGGGTTGTCGCGGCCAAAAAAGCGGATGACCTTGACCCGGCTGGCCTTTTGGCCGTAGCGATCCACCCGGCCCTCCCGCTGCTCCAGCCGATTGGGGTTCCAGGGCAGGTCGTAGTGGATGACGGCTGTAAACTTTTCCTGCAGGTTGATCCCTTCCGAGAGGCAGTCGGTGGCCACCAGCACCCGTGGTCGGTCAACTTCCAGGTTCGCGATCTTGGCCTCCCGCTCCTCGTCTCCCATCCTGCCCGTTACACAGGCTACTTGGGCTGGGGATCCCAGCTGTTGCCGAAGGTAACTGTCCAGATACTCCGCAGTGGCAACGTAGCGGCACCAGAGGATGGGATGAAAACCTTCCTGAAGCAACTTTTTCACCAGCTCGATGGCCCGCGCCAGTTTGGTGTCGTGCTCTGGGCCCTGGAGCTGTTTGGCCAGACGGGCCAGGGCCTGCAACCGGCGGCGGTCGCTATCCGGCAGGGTTGGGTCTGCGGCTTCAAGAGCTGGCGTTGGCAGCTCATCGTCGGTACGCTCTTCTGCCGACTCGAACACCCAGCGGCTCAGTTCTGCCTCAACCTCTTCTTCTGCCTCCAGGGTTGCTCCGCTGCGATTGTGCAATGCCGCTACTGCTGCCGCCGGGCTGGACATTACGCAGCGCAAAAGGGCCAGCGCTCCCCAGTAGCGCACTCGCTGCTGGCGCTTCTCTAGTTGCTGCCCTGTGCACACCAATTCCGAGCAAAACCCATAGGTGTCCTCGAACAGCTTGCGCTGCCCCTCAGAAAGGGTGTAAGTTTCATCTTCAGCTTCCCGGGTTGGAAAACAGGTGAGCTCCTGCCAAGTTTCCCGAATATCTCGCCGCGTGCGCTGGACAAAATGACGGGCTAGCTGGACGCGTTGGTCTTCGTTGAGATCCTGGAGATCCCATGTCTCGAACTCGGGCCGCAGCAGCCCCAGCAGCGAGCGGAAGGCCTCTTCGACACCGCTGTGGGGAGTTGCCGTCAGCAGGATCAGGTGGCGGTTGGGGTTTTGGGCCACCGCTTTGAGCAGACTGTGGCGCTCCTGCTGGTTTTTGCCATGGGCCGCCGCTGCCCCATGGACTTCGTCGGCAATGACCAGCTCAGGACAAAATTGCAGAAATGGGTGGCGGTTGCGCTCGGTCTTGACGAAGTCAATGCTGGCCACCTGGACAGGAAAGTGCTCGTAGAGGCTGCGCCCAACAGGGGTTTTTCGCTCCAATTGCCCCACCGTTCCCGAGCGGATGACCACTGGCTCCAGGTTAAACTTCTCGGCCAGCTCGCTGGCCCACTGCTCGCACAAATAGGGAGGGCACAGGACACAAAGGCGTCGGATCTCGCCGCGATCCCAAAGCTCCCTGGCTATCAGCAGCGCCTCGATGGTCTTGCCCACCCCTACGTCGTCGGCAATCAATAGCCGCACCGGATCGAGGCGCAGCGCCATGAGCAAGGGCACAAACTGGTATACCCGTGGCCGAATCGAGAGGCGCCCCAGAGAGCGAAAGGGAGTTGCGCCCTCCCGTAAAATCAGCCGGGCCGCCTGCCAGAGGAGAAGGGTACTGGTGGCATCGGCAGGATGATCCCCAGAGGGCCAAGGAAAGGCGGTAGGCTCCACTCGCTCGAAGGGCAAGGTGCCGCCCACAAGGTTCATCAGGTGTCGGTGAATGCAAACCGCATCTTCTGGGGTGCCGGTGAGGGGCCGCAGCACCACAATTTCTTCTGAATCAGCGGGGAGCACCACCCACTCGCGGTTGCGGCAGCGGACAATTGAGCCAGGCTGCATGGGATCCCTGGGAGCGACCTACCTTTTCCATTGCATCTTAGATACTCTTTGGGGACAACTCTCTCCCATCTCCCAATACCCTGCCGGCAGCGGTAGGATGAAACGGAGCCGGCCTCAGGTACCCCTCTGGCCCACCGACATCATGAGCAGCCCCCGTTATCCGTTTGAGCGTGTTCGCGAGCACTTGCTCTTCCAATCCTTGGAAGATGCCGAGTGGAAGGCGCTGACGGCAGCCCTGTTGCCCAGCCGCTTCTCTCCTGGCCAGGTGATCTTTCAAGAGGGGGATCCCAGCAGTGACCTGTACATGATCCTCAGTGGAGTGGTGGAGCTGCGTCGCCAATATGTGCGACATCCGGGAGATTATTGGCTGGCTACGCTGCACGCCGGGCGCTTGTTTGGGGAACTTTCTCTGCTGACGGGACGGCGGCGCTCCTTTACGGCAGTGACCATAACCGAGGTGCAGACCCTGCGCCTCTCCAACGAGGGGCTGATCCTGTTGCCTCTGGAAGTCCAGGTGAAACTCTACCGCGCCTGGAGCCAGATCATCAGCGAGCACCTTTACTGGCTGGATAGTATGTTCACGGATCTTCTGGAGCAGCGAGGGGTAGAAAATGTAGCCTCGGCTATGGCTCTGCTGCACCAGCGCTACCCCGCTTGAAAGAGGCTCAATCCCTGCTCCGCATAGGTTTGCAGGTCAACGTCCACGAAGACAACCCCTTGGATCCCAAATTTTGTCTTCAGAATGTTCAGGGGTTGCGATATCATGTGCTAAGCAGCAGCCCCCAAGAGATTTCAAGCAGCGAGGTCAGGAGCAGTGGTTAGGGTAGCCATCAACGGGTTTGGTCGCATTGGTCGCAACTTTTTGCGCTGTTGGCTGGGTCGCTCCCAGTCCAACCTGGACATTGTTGCCATCAACGACACCTCAGATGCTCGCACGGCTGCCCACCTGCTCAAGTACGATTCCATCCTTGGGCCGTTGCAGGGAGCAGACGTTGAGCCTGCAGAAAACGGTTTGGTGGTGAACGGCAAGCATATCTATGCCGTTTCCGACCGCAACCCCAGCAACCTGCCCTGGAAAGAGTGGAAGGTGGATCTTGTTATTGAAGCTACAGGTGTTTTTGTCGACTACCAGGGTGCCTCTAAGCACATAGAAGCGGGGGCCAAAAAGGTGGTGATCACCGCCCCGGCCAAGGGGGGAGACATTCCCACGTTTGTCTACGGTGTTAATCAACACACCTACGACCCGCTGCGGCACAACATTGTAAGCAACGCCAGCTGCACCACCAACTGCCTTGCCCCGATCATCAAGGTGTTGCTGGACAAGTTCGGCGTCCTTCGCGCCACCATGACCACCACCCACAGCTACACCGGCGACCAGCGGATTTTGGATGGGGGCCATCGTGACCTGCGGCGGGCGCGGGCAGCAGCGTTGAGTATGGTGCCCACCACCACGGGGGCTGCCAAGGCGGTGGCTTTGGTGATCCCGGAGCTGAAAGGCAAGCTGAATGGGGTGGCGGTACGGGTTCCCACGCCCAATGTGTCTCTGGTGGACTTGGTGGTGCAGACGGAGCGGCGCGTGATTGCCGAGGAGGTAAACGCTGCCCTGAAGGAAGCCTCGGAAACCACGATGAAAGGGATCATCGCCTACTCGGATATTCCCTTGGTCTCCATCGACTACCGCGGCCACGACTGCTCGGCCATTGTGGATGCGGAGATGACCAGTGTGCTGGATGGGGATCTGGTCAAGGTCATGGCTTGGTACGACAACGAGTGGGGCTACTCCCAGCGGGTGTTGGACTTGGCGGAATACATGGCCGCTCACTGGGTGGAGTAGGCTGCTTCGGTTGGCTTCCCCATCATTCTCCCATCGAGAACTGGGCAAAAACCTGCCAGCGCTTGCCGTCGTGGAGGAGAAGCGTCAAAGCTGACGCTACAAACGCACTCTGGAAAGAACGCGTCTTGAACTCTGGCCAGGCGGCGCGAAAGTGGGCGGGGGTTAGATCTCGAAAGGCCACGGTCATGTGGGGCACGAACGGACGGGCTTGAGCGGTCGTTTCTTTCTGGTTGAGAAGGATCCCCATGTGATGATGGGCTTGAGCTTGTAGCCGCTGCAGTTCTGGGGAGGGCACGACATGGATAAAAATGACGCGCGGTGCGAAGGCCCCAAAGCCGGATAGCTGGATGGAGACGGGGGTCTGACGCCTGGCAAAGTCCTCTAGGGATCCCGTCAAGGCCGGCAGATCGGAACTGGGCCACTCGAACGGCGGCACCAGAGTGATGTGGGGAGGCGAGCGCAGGGCCGCTTGGCTGGCAAATTGCTCGGCAAACTGCTGTTTGATGGCTGTCACCTGCTCTTGCAGTGCTGGAGGGGGGAGCAGAGCAAGAAACAGTCGCTGCTTGGGGTTATCCACCAGCATCGGTAAGAACCTAGAGAACAGGGGATAATGCAACTGTAGCCAAGCCCAAACATCTTGTTATGTCGCGTCCTGTCGCTTCTTCCCCTATCCTGGATCCCTCCTCGACAACCGGATCCCCAGGCCAAGCGCCTCAGCCGGCTCCCATTCCGCCCTACCAGTGGCATTTGTTCCTTTGTGCAGATCAAACCAAGCCCAAATGTTGTGAGAAAGCCGTGGGATTGGAAGCCTGGGACTATTTGAAATCGCGGATCAAGGAATTGAACCTGGAAATCGGGAGCGGGGGATCCCTGCGGGTACACCGCACCAAAGCCAACTGCCTGCGGGCATGCGACTATGCTGTTCCTGGCCCTGTGCTGCTGGTCTATCCCGGTGGGTTTTGGTACCACTCGGTCACGCCGGAGGTGGTGGAGGAGATTCTTCAAAAGCACATCTTGGGAGGGATCCCTGTTGTTGAGTATCTGGTAGCCCAAGATACCCTCAGCGCCCCTGATCCAAAAGGGCATGGATAGCCTGCACGCACTCTGCCGTCACCCGCTGCAAATCGGCCTTATCGCTGGAAGCGGGGGGGAGAATCAGGTTGCCAATGCGCACCGTGATGGGGCAGAACAAACGCGGCCACCGGGATCCCTTGGGCAAGACCTTTTCCGTGCCCCAAAGGGCTACAGGCAGCAGAGGCGTTTGGGTGCGGGCTGCAACCAAGGCCGCTCCCAAGTGGGGCTGAGGAATGCGGCCATCGGGGGTACGAGTGCCATTCAAAAAGATCCCTACCGCCCATCCCTGCGCCAAAGCTGCTTCCGTGGCCCGCAGGGCAGCGCGGTCAGAGCCGCCTCTTTTGACCGGGTAGGCGCCGTAGAGCTGGATCACCTGCTTCAGCCCCGGCACCCGAAACAGCTCTTCCTTGGCCATGAAGGCCACCGGGCGGCGCACCGCATTGGCCACCAGCGGCGGATCCAAATGGCTGGCGTGGTTGCTGACGACGATGAGGGATCCCTGGCGAGGCACGTTTTCCTGCCCATAGGTGCGCCCAAAATACAGTCCCCGAAACAAGGGGTTGACCACCAGCCACTTGAGCAGCCAGTAGGCCAACCAATCCCGGCGGCGATAACCCATCTGTGAGTCCAACGATCCCTGCCACTCCGGCAGCAGTTCCCTCTCTGAGTGTAGTGGAGGGTGGGTGCTGAAGGGGATCCCTGGGCTTCAGCTCTCCAAATCGGGATCCTCACCCAAAGCCCGCAATCTTGCCGCCAGACGCTCCGCCCGTTGACGTTCCTGTTCCGCCCGTTGGCGTTCTTGTTCGGCTCTTTGGCGTTCTTGTTCCGCCCGTTGACGTTCCTGCTCCGCCCGTTCCCGCTCCAACTCAGCCCGTTCATCGCCGGTCAGCAGCAACTGCCCTTGGGCATCACACCAGCGCAGCCAGCGAGCTTGTTTCCCCTCAAAAACGCCTTCCCACACCGTCAGGCCCAGCCCCACCTGTTCTAGCCAGGTCTCGGTCATTTCCGCGTAGTGGCGGCCCCGCAGTTCGAAAATGCGCAACTCCTCTGGCCCCAGCTCATGATTGGGATCGAAGACCGCGTAGTAGCTAACTCGCATCTGCTCATAACGGCTCAGCTTGCCTTCCAGCTCGTCGCCTTCGCGGTTGGAGACGATCTCGATCACCACATCCGGCGGCTTGTCAAATTGCCAGAGCAGGTAGCAACGGTTTTGCTTCTCCCACCATTGCTCCGGCACCGTGACGTCCAGGCTGAGAAAAACATCCGGCACAATCGGGGGCCGACCGATGGCGGTGTAGATGCCTACATTTGCCGCTGCTAAAAAGGTTTTGCCGCGCAAAGCGCTGTAGAGAGCCCCTGTCAAGAGGCGCTGCTGCTTTTCGGAGGCGAAATTATCCACCGGGGTATCGTCCTCCGTCACAAGGTCGGCAACGTCGGGAACCAGCAGTTCAGTATCCATGGGCAGATGGGGGTGGGGATGCCAGTGATCTTAGCTGCTCACCTCAGGGATCCTCTGCTCCCTGAGAAACAGAGAAAACAGAGTCCTCGAGCAAGCCCAGGTACAATCGAGAAAGCTTTACTTAACGATGATTTCTTTTTCTTCGCTGCTCGTTCTTTTTCTTCGCTGCTCGATGCAGATCGACATCCGTCCTGCGGAAAACTCGGACAGTGCGGCTCTGCTCCACATTTTGCAAGTGGTCTTTGCGGAGTATCCAGGCTGTGTATTGGACATCGAAGAGGTGCCGGAGTTGCTTCAGCCTGCCACAGCTTTCGCGGAGATGGGGGGATCCCTTTGGGTGGCGCAGCATCAGGATCAAGTGGTCGGCTGTGTCGGCCTTGTGCCCGATGGGATCCCTGGGCGAATGGAGCTGAAAAAACTCTACACCCTGCCCGCAGTGCGGGGTCGAGGTTTGGGTCGGCGTTTGATTGAACAGGCCGAATTTGCGGCTCGGCAGCAGCAGGCGGACTCTCTGCATCTGTGGACAGATACTCGCTTCACGACGGCTCATCGGGTTTATGAGCGGCTCGGCTATGTGCGTCTGCCGGAAATTCGTGAATTGCACGATCGCAGCAACTCTGTGGAGTATCACTACGAAAAGCATCTCCATTGAGGGTTGGGCTGTTGAACTGTGATGTGCTGGTGATCGGCTGTGGGGTGGTGGGCTGTGCCATCGCCTACGAATTGTCTGCGGCTGGCCTATCGGTGGTTGGGATCGATGCCGGGGATCCTGCCGCCGGCTCGACAGGGGCAGCTCTGGGGGTATTGGTGGGCATTTCCAGTCGGCAAGCGGGTGGGGAGACGGTTCAGCTTCGCCTGAAAAGCCTGGAGCTGTTCGATCCCCTAATCGCGCGGCTGGAGGAAGACCTGGGCCGGAGTTTGCCCGTCAATCGGCGCGGCATTCTCAAACTCCTCAGGGAGGAGGAAGTGGAAGCTTGGCAAGAAACCCTGGTGGCCCGCCGACAAGCAGGTTACCGCCTAGATCTGCTCAGCCTTGCCGAAGTGGGATCCCTGCAGCCCGGCCTGCGCAGCGACCTGGCGGCGGCCATCTACTCTCCCCAGGATCGACAAGTCCAACCCAAGCTCCTAACCCAGGCTCTCTTGGAAGCAGCCCAACGCAAGGGATCCCGCTTTTTCTTCCACCAGCCTGTCCAGAAGATTCAGCGCAGCTCGGATCCCCCCTTTCGCCTGCAAACGGTCTACACGCCCGCTCTCACCCTCTCGGCAGGGCACGTCATCCTGGCGGCAGGTCTGGGCAGCTCTCCTCTGGCCAAAGAGCTGGGGCTGCAGGTGCCGCTGCAAGCGGTCAAAGGTCAGGCCCTGCGGGTCAAAGCCCCCGGGATCCCCCTGGGGCCCGTGGTCACCGACGCGGATCTGCATCTGGTTCCCCTGGGGGATGGATCCCTGTGGGTGGGGGCAACAGTGGAATTTCAGGCCCCTCATCCCGAGCCGACGCTGCTGGCGCTACAAGATCTGCTGGCCCGCGCCATCCGACTCTGCCCGGCTTTGGCCGCAGCGACTTTGTTGGATCATTGGGCCGGCCATCGGCCTCGACCAGTGGGACAGCGCGCCCCCATCCTGGGTTGGGCTCCTGGCTACGCCAATCTGCTCATTGCCACCGGCCATTATCGCAATGGAGTGTTGCTGGCCCCGATCAGCGCCGCCATCCTGCGGGACTTGGTACTGAAAGGGGAAACAGCCCTCTGTGATCTAGGGCCCTTTGCCCCCAGACAGGGCTGAGCCCGTATCCATCTTCCGGCTCTCGGCCCGCCGATGGACAGGACATATGTCAGAATGAAAGGCTGCCTGGTTAGGATCGGATCGTCCGTTGAGTAGCCCATAAGGAGAAGAGAGCCTTGCCGAAGTTCGCCCTAAAAGCCCTCTGGTTGGAAAACGATTTGGCTATTGCCGTCGATCAGGTGGTGGCCAAAAACCGCAGCCCCCTCACCCACTACTTTTTCTGGCCGCGGGATGACGCTTGGGAGCAGCTTAAGGCTGAGCTGGAAAGCAAAACTTGGATCAGCGAAGTGGATCGCATCGAGCTGCTTAACCGAGCCACCGAACTCATCAACTACTGGCAAAACGGCGGGCGCAACCGCCCCATCAGCGAAGCCCAGGCCCAGTTTCCCGACATCCTGATCGGCGGCAACTCCTAGCCCTCTCCCCCCTGTCAGCCAAAACGTGACTCCGGATCTGCCCATCTTGCTCAGGCTCCCGTCTTTGAGCTAGATTGGCACTCGGGAGTTTAGAGTGCTAACTCCCTGCTAGCCGAGCCGGAGGATTCCTGGGAACCCCACTCCGCCTGGCAGTACCCAAAGTAGGAGCCCAGTCAGACTTACGAGGATCGCGGATTCTATGGCAAAGCGGATTCTGTTTAGAGAAGAGGCCCGCAAGGCATTGGAGCAGGGCATCAACCAACTGGCGGATGCAATCAAGGTTACGATTGGCCCCAAAGGACGCAACGTGGTCTTGGAGAAGAAGTTTGGTGCCCCCCAAATCGTCAACGACGGGGTCACGATTGCCAAGGAAATTGAGTTGGCCGATCCTTTGGAGAACACAGGCGCCCAGTTGATGCGGGAAGTGGCCTCTAAGACCAACGATGTGGCCGGAGATGGTACCACCACAGCCACCATCCTGGCCCAAAGCATGGTGCGGGAAGGGCTCAAAAACATCTCGGCGGGCGCCAACCCTGTGGCTCTGCGGCGCGGCATTGAAAAGACCACTGCCTACTTGGTGGAGCAAATTGCAGCTCATGCCAAGCCTGTGGAAGGCCGTAAAACCATCGCCGAAGTAGCCACTATCTCTGCCGGCAATGACAGCGAAGTGGGAGAGATGATCGCCAAGGCCATGGATGCTGTAGGGCGAGATGGGGTGATCACGGTCGAAGAATCCAAGTCGCTGGAAACCGAGTTGGACGTGGTGGAGGGGATGCAGTTTGACCGCGGCTACATTTCCCCCTATTTCGTCACAGACTCGGAGCGGATGGTGGCCGAGTATGAGAATGCTTATCTGCTGATTACCAGCAACAAGATCTCCAGCCTGCAAGATCTGGTGCCCATCCTAGAGCGGGTGGCCCGCGAGGGTCGGCCTCTTCTGGTCATTGCGGAGGATGTGGAGGGAGAGGCTCTGGCCACATTGGTGGTGAACCGCCTGCGGGGGGTACTCAATGCGGTGGCGGTCAAGGCTCCGGCTTTTGGGGATCGGCGCAAAGCCATGCTGGAAGATATCGCCATTCTCACCGGCGGGCAGCTCATCTCTGAGGATGTGGGCATCAAGTTGGATAAGGTCACTCTGGACATGATGGGGGTAGCCCGCAAGATCACCGTCACCAAAGACAAGACCACCATCGTGACCGATGGCAGCACCAAAGCGGCGGTGGAAAAGCGAGTGGCTCAAATTCGCAAGCAACTGGAAACCACCGATTCCGAGTACGACCGCGAAAAATTGCAAGAACGCATCGCCAAGTTAGCCGGGGGAGTGGCGGTGATCAAAGTGGGGGCTGCCACTGAAACCGAACTCAAAGATCGCAAGCTGCGCATTGAGGATGCCCTGAATGCCACCCGAGCTGCGGTGGAAGAAGGGATCGTCCCTGGCGGCGGGGCGACGCTATTGCACCTCTCCAAAGGGATCCCGGCTTTCAAGGCCAAGTTGAATGCCGAAGAACAGGTGGGGGCAGAAATTGTTTACCGAGCCTTGCAGGCCCCTCTCTTTCAGATTGCCCACAATGCCGGTCTGGAAGGGTCAGTGGTGGTGGAAAAGGTTTTGGAGAAGGAGATGCCCTTTGGCTTCGATGCCCTGACCGGAACCTATGTGGATATGTTTGCCCAGGGGATCGTGGATCCGGCCAAAGTGGTGCGCTCAGCGCTGCAAAACGCGGCTTCCATAGCCGGAATGTACCTCACAACCGAAGCGATTGTGGTGGAAAAGCCTGAGCCCAAGCCGGCGGCTGGCTCTGCACCTAAGGGGATGATGTAGTCTTGCGAAAGTGAGCTTTCTGGGAAGGGATCAGTCTTGGATGTACTCCTCGCCGGAGATCAGGGCAGCTTCAGCTTTTTGAAACTCCCTGCCCAAGTAGGCCGCATGGCTGAGCTGGGAGACCACTTTCTCCTGCTCTTTTTCAAAGATCTGCACACACAGTTCTTTGGCCGTGCGCCCAACGTACACCCGTTCAGGGGATCGGTTGACGGAGCCCTTTGCCGGGATCACAGCTCCTGTTTCCGGATCGGTGGCCAGCCCCCGCTCATTGATGACGGTGCTGTAGTACTTGGCGCAAATGAGGTTCTGCTCCCGATCCAAGTAGATGACGAAATAGCCCGCCGGATCCAGATCCAGGGGGCGGCGGGAGAGATGGTCGTCAATGCTGCGAATCTGCTCGCTCAGGGGCTTGGAGGAAGGGGACATAGAACGGCTGACCCAGAACCACACAGGAGAAACGTAGCCGGGACTACTTTTGGCTGCTCTCATTGTGGCAGATGAACCCAATCTTTGGGCAGCCTTTGGGGTGGTTGACTTCCTTCCCAGCTTGAACGGTGGGGCTGGTCATATACCCGATGAAGGGGATCCTGTGCGGGCCATCCACCTGAGGTCTCAGAGCTTGGATTAGCGCGGGGCAACCCGATAGAACCGAGTGGCCGTCACCCACTGGTCCGAAGGGATCCCCTCGACGATGATGGCGCGGGCAATGGCATTGCCCAGTTGGGATCCCCGCACCCGCACGTCGGCAAAGGAGCCACTCTGCTCAAAAGAGGCAATCTCCTGGAAGTTCAGCGGACGGGGAGAGGCCACCGCCAACACCTGGGCTTGGCCGAAGGGTGGAGCGATGGTCAACCGATAGCTGGCCCCTGGCGGCGGGAAGGTGCGCACTTCTCCGGCCCGCAGAAACTCGTTGCCACCGGAAAAGCGGTTGGGCAAAATCAGATGGGTACGGCCATCGGCTTGGATGCTGAACAGGTAAACGTAGGCATCGCGGTTGGTGCTCAGGGTAATGGCAATCGGCTCGCCAGGCCGGTAGATGGGGTTAGACCCGTGCCGATCCAGCTCCAGATTCACCCGCAGGTCGGAAGGAACGGGGTTGACAATGATGGAGCGAGTGCCAGCATCCAACTGACGGGTATCGGCCAGTTGCAGCCTCTGTAAAGGAGGGTAGATGCCCAGGGTTTGCGGAAAAACGGCGGTGGCCGGAGCTACAGACAGCCCCAAAGCCAGCGGTAGGAAAAGCAGTTTGGCATTCATGGTTCACACCCAATCAATGGCTATGTTCATCCTAGGAAGGGGCGCAGGTTATGCAGGTCAGGCTTTGCGCAATCTCCAATCTCTTGCCGCGGCAGTTTCTCCTGCTGCAGATGGCACCCCCAAGAGGGAAAAGACGGTAAACCAGCGGGGGCACGGCTCTGTTCTCGGTACCTGGGATGGGAATTGGGGGCAACACGTTTGGCAAGGGTTAATCTACAGGTAAGGGATCCCTTCCTCATGCCAGCTTCCCAGTCAACCCCCAACTTGCTCATGGCTCACGACAGCTACCAAGAAGGCATCGCAGCGGTACAAGCGGGCGATTTCCAGGCTGCCATCCAAGCGTTTCGCCAGGCGGTTGCTGCCGATCCAACCCATACCGAAGCTCGTTACAAGCTGGCCTGGGTACTGGGCATGAGCGGCTATCTGGATCCGGCCCTGGCAGAGCTGGAAGCCGTTTTGGCGGCAGATCCCAACCATGTGGCAGCCCATTACAATCGAGGGGCCCTCCTCTTGCAAAAGGCCCAACTGGAAGCCGATGAGGATGGACAAATCGATCTGGCCGTTCTACAGCAGGCAGAAGCAGCCTTTCAAACGGTAATGCGCTTGGATCCGACCGACCAACGGGCCTTTGCCTTCCTCAATTTGGTCAAGCGGGCCATTCGCAACCATCAGGCGTCCACTCAGGTCTCCGGCGGCAGTGGCGGGTAAATCTGTGGGGGTTGTGGTCGGCTGGTGATTGCACAGCCTGAAGCCCATTGCGTAGCATAAATGAATAATGAATAAAGTCTGGGGATCCCAGCAGTTTGGAGAGGTGTCCGAGCGGTTTAAGGAAGCAGTCTTGAAAACTGCCGTGGTTCACGCCACCGTGGGTTCGAATCCCACCCTCTCCGTTTATCTTGAGGTAAAGCACAACGGGTCGAAGCTACAGAGATTCACTGGCCCAGAGGGGGAGCTATCCACATGACCATCCTTGATTTATCGACCTTGACCACTCAACAGCTCAAAGACATAGCTTGGCAGTTGCGGGGCACTCCCGCAGTGGAGCCCATCTATCGGGAACTGGGATCCCGACCCAAGAGCATAGTGATTGCACCTGAAGATCCCCAGTGGACAGAAAAGGTTAACCAAATCCTCACAGAGGGATCCCCATCCTGACCGTCGCATCCCAAACAAGGCGGGACATGAATATCGAACAGCCGCCCTTGCCTGCCTGTGTCAGCTCTGCTAAATACTGAACACCCCCCACAGTTCCTTTAGCTGAAGAGAGGGTCACCATCTTGGGTAGCAGGAGCTAGCCGCAATGATTCCCACCGTCAAAGACGTTTGTCAAATTCATCCTATGGCCTTGAACTACGCCATAGTTGAGCAAATTGAAAATCTGTCGAATGTTATCGAGCATACAGCAGAGGATGCCCGGGCATTCTTCGCCAAAAACCACATTACCCGCGGGATGGATCTGTTGCTGCGTCAGGGGCTCAAACGGCTGGCAGGTCGCTCCGACCAAGCGGTGTTTGAACTCAAACAGGCGATGGGGGGTGGTAAAACCCACTCCATGATTGCCCTAGGGTTGCTGGCGCGGGATGCCGCTTTGCGTGCCGAGGTTGTGCCAGACATCGCTCAAGATGCTCCTTTTGCCGACGCTAAACTGGTTGCCATCAATGGACGCCTCAAGTTCGAGCAACGGTTTATTTGGGGAGAGATTGCCCGGCAACTGGGGAAAGAAGAGGCTTTTGTCAAATTTTGGCAGCACGGAGCAGATGCCCCCAGTGAGCAGGATTGGATTGATTTAATTGGAGATGAACCCACCCTCATTCTATTGGACGAGCTGCCGCCCTACTTCGACTACGCCATTACCCGCATGGTGGGCGGAGGTACATTGGCGCAAGTGACAACCTACGCCCTATCGAACCTGCTGAGTGCCGCCTTGAAGTTAAAGCGCTGCTGCATTGTCATTTCCAACCTATCCGGCAGCTACGAAGGAGCCTCACGGGAACTGCAAAAAGCAATCGGTAACTTCGCTCAAGAAACCAACCGCCAAGCGCGATCCATCACACCGGTAGACCTGGGCACATCGGAAATTTACGACATTCTCCGCAAGCGGCTATTTAGCTCCCTGCCCAATGTACAAACCATTGATGCAGTTGCTTCTGCCTACGCAAAAGTGCTGGGAGATGCAGCCAGAGCCAAATCAATTGCCAAAACTGCCGAACAAATTGCCGCCGAAATTCATGCTTCTTACCCTTTCCATCCTTCGGTTAAGCACATCATTGCCCTATTTAAGGAAAACGAAAGCTACCGTCAAACTCGCGGCTTGATGCAGTTTGTTTCAAAAATAATCCAGTCGGTATGGGAGCGTCCCAGCAACGATGTCTACCTGATCGGTTGCCAGCATCTGAACCTCAACATCCCAGATGTGCGGGAAGAGATCAACAAAATCAGCAATCTACAGGGAGCGATTGCCCACGATATTGCGGCCAATGGCACTGCTGTCGCTGAACTGGTGGATCAAAAACTGGGCCATGATGCTGCCAGTCAGATTGCTGCCCTGCTGTTGACTGCCTCTCTGTCTGAATCAGTTGATGCTGTGAAAGGCTTTACCGAGGGGCAATTTTTGGAATACCTAGTAGCTCCTCAGCGGAATGTCAGCGAATTTCAGGATGCTTTTCAAGCGTTCCGTGCCAACGCCTGGTACCTGCACCGCAAAGAAAACGATGCTTGGTACTTTTCCAACATCGAGAACCTGCGTAAGCGCATTGATAGCCGTGCCCGCAACGCTCCCCAGCCGAAAATTGATGCGGAAATGAAGCGGCGGCTGGAAGAAATTTTCCGACCCCAACGGCGGATTGCCTATCAAGAGGTGCAAGCCCTGCCCAAAATTGATGAGATTCGCCTCAATGGCCCGCGGGTGTGCCTGGTACTCAGCCCAGACAGCAAAACACCCCCAGAAGAGGCCCAGCAGTTTTGGGAAAGTGTTCCCGAGAAGAACAACTTTTGTGTGGTTACCGGAGATGGCTCCAATCTGGCCAGCCTAGAAGACAAAACCCGTCGTTTGTGGGCCGTTGCCCGAGTACTGGAAGAAACCGGTGGAGACAAATCCCCCCACAAAGCAGAACTGGAGGAAGAGGCCGAACAAGCCGCCTACGACTTTAACGCCACTGTGGTCAGCCTGTTCAATCGGGTCTATTACCCCATCAAGGGCAAACTGACTCCTACCAAGCTCTCCATGACCTTTACGGGCAATACCTTCCATGCTGAAGAGCAGATCGAAAAAGCCCTATCCGATGTCGGTGCATCCAAGCTGTATGTCGATGTGGAAGCCAATGCCGAGGCGTTGCTGTCGCGAGCAGAAGACCTGTTGTGGCCGGCAGGGGGAGAGCGGCGTATCCCTTGGCGAGACGTGGTTTCCCGCACCATCACCAACGAGCGCTGGCCCTGGTTGCCCCCCAAAGGAATGGATACCCTGCGGCAGATAGCCGTCAGCCAAGGTCGCTGGCGGTACACCGAAGATGGATACATCGAAAAGGGGCCCTTTCCGCCCCCCCGCACATCCGTAGCCATCACCCAGCGAGAATACGATGACCGCACCGGTACGGCTACCTTGGAAATTCTGCCTCGAGATGCGGGCAAAAATGGCCGTGTTCACTACGACTGCACGCCCAATGTGGATGCCAACAGCCCTGTGGTGCCCGATACGATCTGGACAACCAATGCCACTGCCCTGTGGTTTGTCGCCATTGACCCGGATGGCCGGCACGAGACAGGGGATGTCTATGCTTGGAAGAATACGCTGACCCTCACCCACCAGCCTCGTATTGGCGGCGGCAAGCGCACCGTAGAGCTAACCGTGAAACCCCGTGGTCAAATTCGCTGGAACACCACGGGCATTAACCCACGGGAAGGCACCCTCTACACTGGCCCCATCGAACTAGAGGGATCAGAAGCCGTTACCATCTATGCCTACGCCGAAGATCAAGGGGTGAGCACCACTCGCAACTTCACGATCCCGGCGCTCGACCAAAAAGGGCCGGTGATTGACAAAAACAAACCGGCTAAGCTGCACAAGCGCCTCAACCTGCAAGGAAATAAGGCGAGTTATACGGCCATCAATCAGAGCAAGGCTTTGGGTGTGCGACTGGCGGGTGGGATCTCCCTAACCGTGGGGGAAGGGAACCGAGCCATCACCACCCGGTTTGGAAGCGATGTGGTGGTAAAAGCGGAAGACATTGAGCAGTTTATTGCGATAGCACGTCAGGCTTTGGGCAATGAGACGGCAGAGGTGAGTCTGCGCTTGAACGAACTACACTTCAGCAGCGGCCACGATTTGGAAGTCTTTTTGCATCGGTTGGAAATCAATCCTGAGCCGGGAGAGGTAGAGCAGTGAGCGATAAAAAATGGGAGACGGTGGGGTTCGGCTGTCCCAAAACCGTTGATCCCCACCACTTTGTGGTCGAAATACCTGCCGGCAGAACCGCTCCTGTGCTGATTTACGAAGTCTATGGCATCAAGGCGGGCATCAACGGACAGCCGGACATTGCGGAGCGCTGTGTTCTCAGCCGGTCTATCTGGAGCCAGATTGCTGAGGATCTCAAACAAGAGTTTAATGACCGCCTGCGGGCGAAAAAAATGAATCCGAGCCGTTGGACAACTGGCCGCAACCTCGTAGAACGTCTGCTGGGGAAGGAATTGCTGGTGCTGGCTTGGGCAGTAGAACGGGCCAAACCGGAGGCGATCCCCAATGCCATTCGCAACTGGAGAGGGCTGCGTCCAGAAGAGCGCTGGTGGCTTTACACCATGACAGCAGCGGCGACAGGGGGTGTCGATCACGGGAATATCGGTTGGCGCAAAGCCCTGCGCTATGCCCTCACAGAAAATCCCTTGACGGAACTGAGTGTGCCCACTCCGGTCAAGCGCCCATACCAGCCAGCTTGTTCCGATAGCTTGCGTAGCGAAGCCGTAGAAGCCGATCAACTCAGCCTGTTATCCTGCTTGCAAGAAGATCCCTCGCCCTTTTGGGATAGTGAAGCAACCATTGGCACGACAAAGCTAAGAGATTAAGTTATACTAGATAAAACCGCCTATTTGGGAGAATGCAAATGATGACAGAACTGCTGGAGAAAGCGATTAGCAAGTTAAAAGCTCTACCCACAGAGGAGCAAAATGCAATTGCCAGCCTGATTCTTGATGAGCTAGAAGACGATCAGCGATGGGAAGAATCCTTTGCTTCTTCAGCGGATATGTTAGCAAAACTCGGTGCCGAGGCAATAGCCGAGTATCAAGCAGGCAAGACGGAAGAATTAAACCCCGAAACACTGTGAAATCTCGCACCACTGCCCAGTTTCTTAAGTTGTTTAACGCTCTTCCAGAGTCCATTCCAGATTTGGACAAGCTAGACTTACAAAGGACGCTGTCGCACTTGATTGCGCTCGATCACAGTAAACATCCCTTCCAGTACCAAGTTTTTATCGCCGATCAACTTTAGCAATTGCTGAGCTGGTTCTTCTGGCGTACTCGGCTGGTAACGAAAGTAAACCACAGATGCTCTTTCTCGGGAAGAATAACGAAAAATTAGTTCTCCATAATCCCGATCAAAAGTCAATATAATCCGCTTCTCTTGTGCAGCTCTAGCCAAGACCTCGAAATCTTTAGTACCTGGAGCTTCCTCTGAGAGCGATGCCACATCTAAGCCAGCATCTCGCAATAGACAGATACTTAAGCGTGGAAAATTTTCATTGACGAGAAATTGCATCAACTGACTTTATCTGAAAAACTGTAGAAGTTCATTTCACGCATACATTCTTGGATATAGCTAAACATAGCCCTAAGTGCTTCTGGAGTCAGCGTAGGGTAGTTTTCCAAAATCTGCTTTTCCGTCCAGCCTGCCGAAAATAGCCCCAAAATAAATTCCACCGATAGGCGACTTCCTCTGAAAACTGGCTTACCCAGGAGAATATCGGGATCCGAATGAATATAGTCTTCCCAGTTCACGGCTTAGGGCCCTAAGAGCTACCATGATCGATGGTATCGCCGGAGATCTCCCTTGTCTATCATCCCCCTTGCTTGGAAAGATAAGCCGAGTTTGATCGAGCGGCTCTTGCCTGCCCAAAAAATCAGCGCCGAAGCGCAAAAGGAACGCAAAGCTGGGGCTGGCCAAACCCTCACGGCGTTGGGGAGCTATTGGAAAGGGCGCAAACCTCTGATCCTGGCCAAAGCTTGCGTATTGGGGGCATTGCTACCTGCAACGGATAACCCCGAAGCCGATCTGGAAGTGTTTGAGTTGCTGATGGGCATTGCTGACAGCAGTTTGGAACGCCGTCTGAAATCGCAACGGGATAAACCCAAATTGTCACAAGGCTCTTACCTCGAAAAACTGGAACTCTGCAAACGCCCGGAAGAATGCGACGATGCCACCCTCTACGGCCCCATTTGGGATCGGGTGAACCAACATTTGGGGACAAATGCCCACAGTTTCCCGGAATTGGTGGAACAACTGGGGATTTTGCGGTTTGGGCATCGCCCACGAGTGGGGGATACTTTTTGCGGCAGCGGCCAAATTCCCTTTGAGGCGGCAAGGTTAGGGTGCGATGTCTATGCCAGCGACCTCAATCCCATTGCCTGTATGCTCACTTGGGGAGCGCTGAATATCGTGGGAGCCGATGAAGCCACCCGTCGGGAAATTGAAGCAGCCCAAAAAGCAGTGGCTGAGGCGGTGGATCGGGAAATTACTGCTCTAGGCATTGAGCATGATGAGCACGGCAACCGCGCCAAAGCCTATTTGTATTGCCTGGAAACTCGTTGCCCTCACACGGGCTGGATGGTGCCAATGGCTCCCAGTTGGGTGATTAGCAAAACCCGCAAGGTGGTGGCCAAGTTAATCCCCAATTACGACCAAAAACGTTTTGAAATTGAAATTGTATCCGGGGTCAGCGAAGCGGAAATGACCGCCGCCGCCAAAGGCACGGTGCAAAAGGGCGATTTGGTGTATGTGCTGGATGGGGAAGAATACCGCACACCCATTAAGACCATTCGTGGGGATTACCGCTTGCCCGACGGCACCACCGGCAACAAATTGCGCCGCTGGGAAAAACACGATTTTATGCCCCGCCCCGACGATATTTTTCAGGAACGGCTGTATTGCATTCAGTGGATCACCGCCGAAACATTGGGCAAGAGCCGTCAAGAAACCTTTTTCGCCAGCGTCACCCCCGCCGACCTAGAACGAGAGCGCAAAGTAGAGCAAATCGTTAGAGAAAACCTCGCCGCCTGGCAAGAAGCTGGACTGGTACCCGATATGCCGATTGAACCTGGAGAAGAAACCACACGCTTAAGTCGAGAGCGGGGCTGGACTTATTGGCATCATTTGTTTAATGCACGACAGCTTATTCTATTGTCAACATTGTCAAGACTTTGCAAAAGTGCATCCAGCCAAATTTTTTTATTGCGTACATTAAACAGAAGCTCAAAGCTATGTATGTGGGAAGGACAAATTGGATATGAGAGCACAAGTCATGTTTTCACCAATCAAGCCTTGAATCCCCTGTTTAACTATGGAATGAGAGGTTGGACTTTTATGGAGGGTGTCTTTTATGAAAAAGACCTTAAAAGTGTATTCCTACCATGTAAAGCTTCTATATTCCATGTTTCGGTAAATCAGAACAAAGAAAAATGCAACATTTTCATCACCGATCCACCGTATGCGGATGCGGTGCATTACCACGAGATCACGGAATTTTTCATCGCGTGGTTGCGCAAGAATCCCCCCAAGGAGTTTGCCGATTGGGTGTGGGACAGTCGCCGGGCGTTGGCCATTCAGGGCAAAGGCGAAAAGTTTCGGCAGGACATGATTGCCGCCTATAGTGCCCTAGCGAACCACATGCCCGACAACGGGTTACAGATTGTGATGTTCACCCATCAGGATGCGGAAGTGTGGTCGGATATGGCCAGCATCATGTGGGGGGCGGGCTTGCAAGTTACAGCCGCTTGGTACATTGCCACCGAAACCACCTCCGAACTGAAAAAGGGCGGGTATGTGCAGGGCACGGTATTGTTGGTAGCGCGCAAGCGGGTGCGCGACGAGTCCGCCTATCGGGACGAACTGGTGGAGGAAGTGCGGCAGGAAGTTGCCCATCAAATTGAGACCATGGTGGGGTTAAATCAGAGTACCAAGGGCAAGGGGCGCACCGAAAACCTATTTGAGGATGCCGATTTGCAAATGGCAGGTTATGCGGCAGCGTTGCGGGTATTGACGGGCTACCGGCGCATTGATGGACAGGATATGGTGGCAGCAGCCCTGCGCCCCCGACCCAAAGGCGAAAGAGACATCGTGCGAGAAATTATTGATTACGCTGTGCAGGTTGCCAATGAGCATCTTGTACCTGAAGGCATCGCGCAGGGGGTGTGGGAGGGGTGCTGTGGTGCAGAGCGCTTTTATCTGAAAATGATGGAACTGGAAGCGGTAGGGCTGAAGAAGCTGGACAACTACCAGAACTTTGCCAAGGCATTTCGAGTTGGCGACTATGGCGAATTGATGGCCTCTCAGCAGCCCAACAATGCCCGACTCAAAAATGCTCTAGACTTCAAGAAGAGCAGCTTTGAGGGCGAATTTGGCCGCTCAGCACTGCGAGCCGTTTTGTTTGCTCTCTACGAACTGCAGAAAGAGGCGGATAGCGATGAGGTGATGGAACACCTGCGGTCTTTGGTGCCCAACTACCACATGCGCCGGGATGATTTGGTGGCTTTTTGTCAATACATTGCCCGCAAGCGAGAACACCGCTATCCAGAAGAGTCCTCAGCCGCCGGGATCTTGCTCGCCCTTATCAGAAATGAACGCTTGGGTTGAAGAAGAAGTTATAGGATTAACTCACTCACAAGTTGTATTGTCAGGGCTTCCTTCAAGCTCAGCATCTGAGTTAAAGTATTTCTCAACAATCGACTTTATTTGGTTAACATAAGCTATAGCCTTGTCCGCATTTTTTTGTTTGTAGTATTCCAAGGGGACAATATCTACAGCTCCATAAAAAGCCAACTCCCTATCTTTGCGCATCTCAAATGATATGTTTTCCAGCAAGGCTATTTCCTCGTCAGAAAGCTCTGGGAACCGTTCTCTATTTTCTGCTACTTGGCCACCAGGGTCATGGGTTTTGCCGTAGTTTATTCCCTTAATGATTAGGCAAGCTTTGATGAATAACTCAATGATTTCTTGGCACATCCGAACTACATCAGCGTAATCGCCAACCTCATAGAAGAATGACAACGCTTGGATGCGATAATTAGCCCTTTGATAGTAGTCTCTTGCTAATTTCTTTCTCATCGTTATTCACCCAATAGGGGATCCCCCGGCATACTTTATACGTAATTAAACTGTCACAGATGAGTTGATTGACTATATCCCTGATCTGCGTGATGCAGTTCTGCTTTTCATAGATGATGTGGTGGTTGGTAGCCACTTCATAAGTCAAGCTGGCTGGCCTGCATAGCTCTGTGGGCTTTAGCAAGATAAAGTTTATCTCCAAGCCAAGAAGTTTTTCTAGATCCCTGCAGGTAGGAAGCAGTAAGTCATCTCTGCTTCTGCAATCGGGTATATTCTCTGCAATTACTAATAAATCGAGGTCAGAGCCGTGAACCCATGAATTATTGGCGCGGGATCCATAGACAACAATAGCCCACAGATCCGAGCCAAAGACGGATTGAATTTTCTCTTGAATAAGCCGCGCTTGTGCTTCGGATACTCCTATGCTGCGCTTCTCTCTGCCCTGAAAGCCTGCAGACTCTTGTACGGTTGACATGGCTACCTTGCGCTGATCAGCTTATTCTGCAAAGACGCTGCTTGCGCCTTCGGCTGCTCATTTTAAGGCTAGAGTATTGTTACAATTTTACCCCAGCCCGCCATGTCCAGCACTTCTTTCCTACGCCGTTTCAGTTCCCGCCAGCAGCGGCTCAGCCATGTCTTTCTCAAAGATCGCCTGGCAAAGGCACGCACCTACAAGCGCATTGCTGGGTACTTTCGCTCTTCTATTTTTGAATTGGTGACTGAAGAGATTACACACATCGAGCAGGTGCAGATCGTCTGTAACAGCGACTTGGATCCCTGGGATATTGCCATCGGCAAAGCTTCCCGCCAGGCCAGAGAAATGGCGCTCAAAGAAAAATGGAACGAAGAGAAAGGAGAATCGATCACCAGCCTATTACAGCGCCCCCGCTACCGTCAACTTTACGAAATCCTCAAAAGCGGCAAAGTGGAAGTGCGAGTGGTGTCAGCCGCAGATGCCCCCTTTCTCCACGGCAAAGCAGGTGTTATTGAGGCAAGAGATGGCACCAAATCTGCTTTTATCGGCAGCCTCAACGAAACGCGGCAGGGATGGCAAGAGCATTACGAAATTGTCTGGGAAGACCAGTCGCCAGAAGGGGTTGCTTGGGTCGAAGCGGAGTTTCAGTACCTGTGGGAACGGAGTGTTCCTCTGCCAGAAGCGATTGTGGAAGAGGTGGGGCGATTATCTCGCAAGGTAGAGGTATTTCTTCAAGACTTGCAACCTGTCGATGTTCCTGGAGCCGCATTGGTGGAAGCCCCTCTCTATCGCCGGGGTGAGGTTCTCAAACCATGGCAGCAGTCGTTTGTGGAAATGTTCCTGGAACACCGAGAGCTGTATGGCGCAGTGCGACTCATTCTGGCAGATGAAGTGGGGCTGGGTAAAACCTTGTCTTTGGCGGTTGCGGCGATGGTGGCGTGCCTTTTGGAAGATGGGCCAGCCTTAATTCTTTGTCCGGCTACCCTCTGCCAGCAGTGGCAAGTGGAACTCAAAGATAAACTGGGCATTCCCTCTGCTGTGTGGCTCTCCAACCGCAAGGTATGGCAAGATGCCAATGGGCACATCATCAAAACCAAGGGTGCTGAAGGTATTGGCCGTTGCCCCTATCAAATTGGTATTGTTTCTACGGGTCTCATCTTTCACAATGCCCCCGAAGCCCAATGCCTTTTGGAACGACGCTTTGGCACGATTGTCCTGGATGAGGCCCACCGCGCCCGCTGTACCCGTGGTGTCACGGTAAGGGATCCCAAACCCAACAATCTCTTGGACTTTATGGGCAAGGCGGCCACCCAGTCCAAGCACGTCCTTTTGGGCACAGCCACCCCCATCCAAACCCATGTTGAGGAACTGTGGGATCTGCTGGGAGTGCTCAACAGCGGTGCCGAGCATGTGTTGGGACGACGGCATCAGCAGTTGTGGCAGCAGACGCAAAGGATCCTGCCCATCTTGACAGGACAACAAGCAGTGACCGACGAGCATTTTGCCTGGAATTTGCTCCGCAATCCTCTGCCGCCATCTGTTGAGGATCCCTTGTTTGACCACATCCGCAGCGATCTGAAGCTCTTCAAAGGTCAACACTTCACAGATAAGCCCCTGACGGAATTGGAGGACTTCACCCGCCAAGAACTGCGAGATGCCCTGGAAGAGCGCCAACAGGGGCTGACTTTTTTCCAGCGACACAACCCAATTCTGCGCCATACCGTATTGCGAAAACGCTCTACCTTGGAAGAATTGGGCTTGCTTGAGCGGATTGCCGTCGATATTTGGCCGAGCGAGGGAGAGCAATTGCCCATGTTCTGTGGGCTGGGTTTGCTCACTTCTCCCGAATTTGATGTGGCCTATGAAGCTGCCCAAGATTTTGCTAGGGCTTTGAGACAGCGTACCCAATCCGCTGGGTTTATGAAAAGCATCATGCAAAGCCGGATCTGCTCCAGTATTGCCAGCGGCCTATCTACGGCTCAGAAACTACTGGAAAAGCGGCGTTTTTTTGAGGAGGACGGAGAAGAAGATTGGCTGTTAGACAACCTTCCAGAGATTTTAGAGGCAGAATATGCCCATTTGGAGCGCATTGTTAGCGTCTTGAGCCAAAAGAGCACGGATCCCAAACTCGATGCCGTCCTCTATTTCCTACAGGAACGACACTGGCTGGACTTGGGATGCATCATTTTCAGCCAGTATTTTGATACCGCCGATTGGGTGGCCAACAACCTGAGCCAACGTCTGCCTCAAGAAAGTGTGGCTCTCTATGCAGGCGCCCACAAGTCGGGTTTGTTTTTTGCCGGAGAATGGCGGAGCGCAGAGCGGGAAGATATCAAGAGAGCCGTGCGAGAGCGTACCATTCGGCTGGTGGTGGCCACCGATGCTGCTTGTGAAGGTCTGAATCTCCAAACTTTGGGCACGCTGATCAACATTGATCTCCCTTGGAATCCTTCCCGCCTAGAGCAGCGCATCGGGCGGATCAAGCGCTTTGGTCAGACCCGCGACCGTGTGGACATGCTCAACCTGGTGTACCACGGTACCCACGACGAAAAGGTATACGAGGTGCTTTCTCAGCGGATGAAAGATCGCTACGACTTGTTCGGTTCTTTGCCCGATACTATCGAAGATGAGTGGATTGAGAATATCGAAACTCTGGAGGCCAAATTGCAGGAGTTTACAGAGCGCAAGAAACAGGCCAACGCTTTTGAGCTGCGCTACGCAAGCACAGTTGAACCCAAAGGCCCAAGATGGGAGACCTGCGAAAAGGTGTTGTCCCGTCGGGATATTGTGGAACGTCTTTCAGAAGGGTGGTAGCCATATATCAGCCAATTCGATATGCTTCTGCCAATGGGCTGGAAAAAGTTGCCTCTGACCACGAGTTAATACGGGCGGAAGTGCCTTGACCATGCTAGGCTCCAGCCCGAAAAATCTGCTCAGCCGTGAGGTTTAATTCAGGGAAAACTTTAGAGCGAATCCGGTCATTGCCCCGAAATAATTGCGCCTGATATTCCTCATTGACCAGTTGGAAAACCGAGATTGTGGGAACCTTCGGCTCGCCAATGTACCGACGACCCCCCAACGCTTGGTAGTCAACGATCCAGTATTCGGCAATACCTAACGTCTCGTAGTCACTCAGCTTATGCCAGTAGTCATCTCGCCAGTTGTTGCTGGTAATTTCAATGACAAGAGGAATAGAGGTTCCGTGGATGAGCGTCGAGGATTTCTGCCACAGGGGTTCTCTGGCCAAGGCGGTACGGTCAATCACCACCCCATCAGGAGCGTAGGCAGTATCGCCTTCCGGCGCCTTGATCAAGGTGTCCCGACCTAGAAAATAGTTGAGGTTGCACCTGCGGATTTCTAATGCCAATTCGATGGCAAGAAAACCACTGATTTCATCATGTTTCCCTGTGGGCTGCATCTCAACCGCAACTCCGTTGTGTAGTTCGTATCGTCTGTTAGGTTTCCACTCCAGAAACTCAGCAAAAGTCATTGGCTTAGAAGACACAGCATAGGTAGCAGTCATAGTTTTTCCTCCCTTGAATGAGTTAAAACGCCCTAGATACTTCTGCAAACATTGTCGCCCATCTCATCCTTTAATAGTCTTTTATGGCATAGCCGTGTAACCCTAGCCAGAGCCGGATGTAGATATCTAGCAGAATCACTTCAGGCATTCCCAACTTGCCTCATCTACGTTTCAAGTGGGGGAGTAGGTTCTTGTCAGGAGCGTGTTGCATTTGAATCTTGCTCTAATTCAATATCACCGTAAATGTCTGCCAGGGAAAAAGTGATGTTGACAGATGGCAGCGTAACAACATCATCCAGGGCATGGTAGTCCCTGAAGATCCACTCGACATTTCCCTGGCGGCGGTAGTGTTCTACACTGATTCGAGCTTGGTCAATTAGCAGATACTCCTGTAAAGTTGGGAGAGAGCGATAGGCAGCAAACTTCGCTCCTCTATCGTAGCTTTCGGTGGCAGGCGAGAGCACTTCCACAATTAAGATAGGGTTAGTGACAGTATCCTTGCGCCCTTCTTTAAGCTGAACTGGGTTTTGGATCACCATACCATCGGGATAGACATATTGTTCGAAGGCAGGTATGTAAAGTCTGAGATCACTAGAAAAAACGGAAAAACCCTTGCCTCTTAGCTTAAGCCAAAGTAGGGCATTGACACTGGTAATCAGTTGGCTATGAATGGGTGTGCCGCCAGTTATCTCAATAATTTCCCCATTGCGAAATTCACGGCGGATCCCGCCTGTGGCCTCTGATTCAGCTTCCAGGGCAAAGTATTCCTCTGAAGTGTGGGTTTTACGGGGGGCGAGGGCAGTGGTCATGGCATCTCCTCAGGCAGCGGCAGAATGGCTCAAACGGTCAGTCGGGTGTCGAGAAGCTCGACGCGGTGGCCTTCGGGTTCTCTCGGTCGCAAGTGCAGCCAACCTCTCTGTATCCTTCGTCGGCCTCTCCATGATGAGAGGTATCCTGCGATTCTGGGGTAAAGACCGGTGGTGGGGAGCCGACGCTTTTGTTATCCTGTCGCATAAGCTCCCCCCTGGGATCGCGAGGGAAAGTGGGCCAACCTTGCCTGACGCTAGATTAGATGCCAGCACAGGCCACATGATGTCGTGTCAGCAGGACTTGGTTCTCATTGGCAGGCTTGGAGAGAGGACGTGACCTGATGTTTACTTGGCTCTGGACGAAACAATTTTCTCGCTTGAATCAGAGGCTACAGAGCCTGGAGGTAGCCCGCGAGGAAAACCTTCTGTCTCCCGATCTGAGCGCCCAAACTCTGCAGGTGGCCCCCGACTTTTGGGAACGGCAGCACCAAGCCTTTGTCTATGTGGACAAGCAAATGCAAAGGCTCAGCCGTCGCAGCAAGATTTGGGGAGGAATGGCGCTGTTGGCCATTCTGGCCGATGCGGCTCTGATAGTGGCAGGTCTGACGGCGTTTCAGTCTTGGCAGCAGGTGCAGGCGGATCGCCAATTAACTCGCATTGCCCAGCAGACTGCGGCTGCCGATCCTGTGCAGCGAGCTTTTGAGGATCTGGTGGCCCAATTGCCCCAGATGAGCGGGGTAGAGCGATATCGTGCCCTAGAGGCGTTGCAGGCTCTCTCGGCTATCTCGATGGCGCACGGCGGCTATTCCTACGACGGTTCTGCGGGTATTTCTGTGTACAGCTCTGCTCTCCCAGCAACCCCTCTTGAGGCTCAACTGCAAACCATTTACCGGTTGGGGCAAATGCGGGTGGTGGAGGCGGTGCCGGCTTTGCTGACCAAGCTTGCGGACGATGAACCGGTGGTGCGGGAGGCGGCAGCCCGTGCCCTCGGCCAAATTGGGGATCCGCGCGCCTTGGATCCCTTGCACGATCTTCTGGCCTATGAGCCCAATGAGTTGGTTCAAGATGCCGCTATTGCTTCGATTGCCCAACTGCTGCGCTGAAGAGAGGGTTAGATGGGGGTGGGAGTTGAGGCACTGGGGATGAGTATCGGCAAAATGAGCAGGCTGGGCAAACTGCTGGGGGTGCTCTGTTGGGTGTGGGGATCCGCTCTGCCGGTTTGGGCGCAGGATCCCTTCCGCAGCGGGGACAATGCCCGCCCCATCAGGCCGGAGGTGGCGGCAGCTTTTGAAGAGTTCTTCTGTGCAGGCCGCTACAGCCAGAGCCGGGAAAAGCTGGAAATGGCCAAGAAAGCCTCTCCCGAAGAGCCGATGGTCTATGCCCTGTTGGCAGCGCTGGCCTATCAGGAAGGAGATCTGGAAGCATTTGCCCAGTTGGCCACTCAAACCCGACAGGTGGCCGCCGAGTTGAAAAAGACGGATCCCCTGCGGGGCAACCTTTATGAGGGTGTGGGCTACGGGCTAGAGGCAGCCAACATTGTGGTGCGAGATGGGGTGGTCATCGGTTTGCCCAAGGCTCTGCCCACCCTCAATCAATTGTTTGCCTCCATCCGGGCCGCCCAGGCAGTGGACAGCAGCGATCCGGAGCTGAATCTGCTCAACGGCTACATGGATTTGCTGCTGACCTACCGGGAGAAGGCTCTGAATCAGTTTCGGATGGCAGCGCCTGACTATCTGTCCTACCGCGGCCAAGCTCTGGCCTACCGGGATATGCAGCGCTTTGACGAGGCGCTGGAGGCGGTGGATCGAGCCATTGCTGCTTCCTGCAACAACCCGGAGCTCTATTACCTCAAGGCGCAAATTCTGGTTTCCAAAGGGCAAGACCGAGAGGCCGTCCCCCTTTTCGATCAGGCCCTGCAAGCTTCTGCCCAACTGCCCCAACCTTTGGTGGAGCAAATCCAGATGGAGCGGGATCGCGCCGCCCAGCGCAGTGGGTTGACCGGCCAGTTGCCGGCCACGCCTAACCCCTGAAGGGATCCCATGAGCCTGCGCATCAGCGGCAAACGAGCGCTGCAAACTCCCACTGGCTTGGGCACCCGACCCACCCCTGGCCGGGTGAGGCAGGCCTTGTTCAACATCTTGCAAGGGCAGGTGGAAGGCTGTCGCTGGCTGGATCTGTGCTGTGGAGCCGGTACAGTGGGGGCAGAAGCCCTGTGTCAGGGGGCCGCTTTTGTGGCCGGGATCGAGATTGCCGCCCCTGCCTGCCGCATCATCCGAGCCAACTGGGCCAAGGTGGCGCAGCCGGGGCAATCTTTCCAGGTCATTCAGGGGGATGCCCGCAAGCTGCTCAGCCGCGGCCTGAACTTGGAGCCATTTGATTACGTGTACTTTGCTCCTCCCTACGAGGCCGGTCTGTACGCCCCGCTCCTGCCCCTGATCCCGCCCTTGCTCAAGCCAGGCGGAACCTTGATCGTCGAGCATCGCAGCGGCCAGAAGCTACCAGACCAGGTGGGATCCCTGCTGCGCTTTGACCAACGAACCTATGGGCAAACGGCGCTGGCTTTCTATCGCAATCTGGAAGAGCAGCTCTAGCTGGGAAAGGGGGTGCTGACAAAGCCGATTTCCAAGAGCTGCTGATAGGCTTGGGTGCCCAGCTCGCGGGTTGGGCCCTGGCTGTTGATGACCTGGATCAGCCAGCCCACGGCCTCTTCCGGTCGCCCGGCGGCGCGGTAGACCACGGCCAAATCGTAGGCAGCTTGATCCCGGGCTTGGGCGGCAACACGGGCCAGCTCCCGCTGTTCTTCGGAGATGCGGTTTTGGATCCCGGCGAAGGCGCGGGAGAGATCTTGGTGGTAGTTGGAGCGCTGGTTGTAGGCGTTGAACACCTGCTGCAGCAGCTCGACAGCCTGGTCGTAGTTTTGCGCTTGGATGGCGGCATTGGCTTCGGCAGCCAGTTGTTCGGCTCGCAACGCGCTGAGGGCGCTGCTGGGCTGCTCTAGGGCGCGAAACTGCTGCGGATTGGGAATAAGCTGCTGTCCGGCAGGGAGCTGCTGAGCGGTGGCCCAGAAGGTGGAGCCCACGCCCAAGATGAGGCCGAGTAATACGCCGAAAACCAACCGCGCCCAAGAACGGCGCAGAAGGCTGAGCCCCTGGGCGATGGCGTCCTGGCGACAGCCTTGGGAAGCAACAGTAGGACGTCGTCCAATCATGTGCGGGTAACCCCCAAAACCTTTTTTGACCCGTTCCACTCTACCCTACTCCTCGGGTCTTTGCTGCAGCTCAGGGATCCCTTTGGAGCGAGGCTGGGAGGAGATGGGCTTCTTGAGCTTGGGCGGAGAGGAGCTGGGCGAGTTGGGTGGCTCTGGAGGCTTTTCCGGCAGCAGCGGTAGGTTGAGAATCAGCTCATACATGCGCAGGTATTCCAGCGCTGAGCGGTGCCAACTGAAATCGCTGGCCATGCCCCGCTTCTGCAGCGCTTGCCAAGTTTCTTTGTGCTGGAAGGCTTCCCAAGCCCGCGCCAGACAGGTGTAGAAGTCCAGGGCTTCGTAGCGGTCAAAGCAGTAGCCGGTGCCGATCCCCTTGCTGGGGATGTGGTGGCTGACGGTATCCACCAGCCCCCCCGTGCGGCGGACAATGGGCACACACCCATAGCGCATGGCGATCATCTGGCTGATGCCACAAGGTTCAAAGCGGCTGGGCATCAAAAACGCATCTGCCCCCCCGTAGATCAACTGGGCCAGCTTGGGTTGGTAGCCTTTTTGGTAGGCCATTTTGCCCGGGTGCCGCTCGGCCATCTCCCGGATCCGCCCTTCGTAGTAGGCTTCGCCGCTGCCTCCCAGCAAAACGAATTGCGCGTCGCTGTAGTCCAGGAAGCGATCCAGGGCTTGGATGAGCAAGTCGATCCCTTTTTGCTCCACCAAACGGGCCACCATGCCCATCAGAAAGGTATCTGGGTTGACGGTCAAGCCCAACTTGGCCTGTAGCGTGGCTTTGTTGGCCGCCCGCCCGCTGAGATCATCGATGCTGAAATTGGCCTCTAGGTCTGGGTCGGTGCGGGGATCAAACCTATCGATGTCGATCCCATTCAAAATTCCTCGCAACCGTTCCCCTTTCCAGGCCAACAAGTCCTGCAGTCCTTCCCCATGCAGAGGGGTGCGAATTTCCATCGCATAGGTGGGCGAGACGGTGTTCACTTGGTCGGCGTAGAGGATCCCGGCAGCCATGGTGTTGTGGGCAGAAAAATACCAGGGCAGCCAGGTCATGCGCTCCAGTTGCCAGCGCCAGGGCCCTTGGTAGGCCAGGTTGTGGATGGTGAACACCGTGCCAATATCGGGAGCTTGGTGCATCCAGGCCGGGATCATGCCGGTGTGCCAATCGTGGCAGTGGATGATGTTGGGTTTCCAGGGGTAGTAAGTCCAGGCAAATTCGGCTACGGCGTTGGCAAAAAAGGTGAAGCGCCAGAACTCGTCCTCGCCGTAGTAGATGCGGTGGGGAGCAAAGCAGTAGTGGCTGACCAAGTAGAGGGGCACATCGGTGCCGGGCAAAACGCTTTCGTAAATATCGGCCACCTGACCCATAACCTGTTTAGACCAGATGGGATCTTTCGAGCGGGGGTATTGCCCCGGTTCCTGGCCGAACTTGTCCCAGAGAAAGCCATACAGAGGCATGATGATGCGGACATCCTGACCCAGCTTGCGCAAAACGACAGGCAGGGATCCCACCACATCCGCCATGCCCCCCACCTTGGCCAAAGGTGCTGCCTCTGCCGCTGCGAACAAAATCTTGGCTTGAACCACGCTGCCCTCCCTGTTGTTGTGGGCTCCGCTCCACCGCCGTGAACGGATCCCGGCTCAGTTGCCCTCAGCCAAAACCCTTCCCATCCTAAAACACAAGGGATCCCTGCGCCGGATGAGCTGATGCAGCGCCTCATCTTGAGGTTATGTTGCAACTTATTGATTTTTCGTAAGATGGAAGGACAGTGCTGCTCAGAACTGTTGTGGGCGCTGCTGTATTGCACTTTATTCGTCGTCATTGTTCTGGAGAGACGTCCTATGACCATAGCGGTAGGGCGCGTGCGTCAGGAGCGAGGATGGTTCGACATCGTCGATGACTGGCTCAAGCGCGACAGATTCGTGTTTATCGGCTG
>NZ_JBSSAB010000014.1:0-67422 GCF_054058195.1 Thermostichus sp. OS-CIW-29 | reverse complement strand
TACAACTCTTTGCCGCAAATCCAAAGAATGAGTCGGCATTCCTTTCTCTCCTTCCTCTTGAATACCTGTACCCTATTTTAAATTAAAAGGCTGTAACCCACAAGTAACCAAGATTGGGAAACTGTGTTAATCGTTCCACAATCCGCTCGTTGATGAGGGAGCCATTGGTAGTCAAGGTGATGGTAGCGTGCGGTAGCTCAGACTGAAGATATGTAAGCAAATCGAAGATCCGTGTATCCAAAAATGGCTCATTAACCTTAAAAGGACTTAATTGAAAGCGATGAAGACGCGGAATGTCTTTGAGGTCATTGACAATTTTTTCTATTAGAGAATCATCCATCTTTGCTCCCTTTCTTTCCAGTGAAGAATAGGGACAAAAGTTGCAGGCAGCGTTGCAACGTGCCATCGTTTCCAGATGGACATGAGCTGGAAAGTCAATGTATGAACTCTCCCGCATCGCCAGAGCTCTGCGCTGATAGTCCAGCAAGTTCGGCGGAATTGTGCTCATCTCACTGTCCTCCTGCAGCATGCAATTGTCTACTCATTAAAACATTGCAACAGGCTCCCCCGTGTGGGCGCTTCGCACCCCTAGCAGGAACGCTGCTG
This sequence comes from Thermostichus sp. OS-CIW-29, assembly GCF_054058195.1. Lineage (NCBI taxonomy): Bacteria > Bacillati > Cyanobacteriota > Cyanophyceae > Thermostichales > Thermostichaceae > Thermostichus > Thermostichus sp. OS-CIW-29. Next base: position 66,816 of record NZ_JBSSAB010000014.1, on the reverse strand, counting down.
CCTGCGGTAACTCTAACCTAGAGCATGACTCTAGTCAGTAATAAGCTCAACTATACTGAAAATAATGTATAATATGTTCAGTACGGATTACTACCAGTTGATCTTTCTGTTTACTTTCGAGTCTGCCAACATGGTAGCCAAAGCAAAGCAGAAAATTGGTAGTAAGACGACACGGAAACTGCGCTTTGGGTATTCTACTCAAAGCTTTGCGGGATACCGCCATTCTGTTTGGACTCCGTCCCGCTAACGCGAATGGAAACAAACAGAATGCTATCGCTGCATAGTTGAACAGTGATGTTCAGCAGTGTTCAGCGTAAATGTATCAGCCATGAACTGGCAACACCTCTTCACTCGCGCTTTTTGGGCGGCGACCCTCGCCAGCTTGTGCCTGCCGGGAGCGGTTCTGGCCCAGGCTAACCTGCGGGAACTCCCTCCAGACCTGGCAGAACAGCTAACCACAGAGCAAATTTTGCAAGCCTGCGCCGCCAACCAAGCCGATACCCTGCCCAGCCCCTTCCCGGACGTGGTGCCGACCGACTGGGCCTACAAGGCAGTGCTGACGCTCTACTACTGTGGGGCCTACCGGGGGGCTATCCCACCGGAGACCTTCCGGCGCTACCTGGAGCAACAACGGGGATCCCAAACCTAGAAGGCTGGCTCTACTTCAAAGATCGGTACATCTCCTCGATGAGGTGAGCGTAGCGCTCCGCCACAGGGTTGCGCTTAATTTTCAGCGTCTGGGTCATGAGGCCGTTTTCCACACTCAAGGGCTCCGGCAAGAAGCGAAAGTCGCTGACCTGCTCGTCGGGCCGGTAGCCAGGGCGTTCTTGGATGCGGCGGCGCACCTCCTGCAAAATCAAGGTGCGGGTCTGGGGCTGGGCCAGCAGCTCGGCATCCTCAGCCGGGATCCCTTGCTCAGCAGCCCAGGCTTTGAGGGCATCGAGGTTGGGGTAGATGAGGGCAGCCAATTTCTTTTGGTCTTGCCCGACGATCACGATTTGGCTGATGTAAGGAGACTGCAGACAAGCATCTTCCAGCGGCTGGGGCTCAATATTCTCCCCGTTGAGTAGGACGATGACATCCTTGGCTCTGCCGGTGATCACCAGTTGCCCATCGGGGGTGAGCCAGCCCAGATCCCCGGTTTCAAACCAGCCGTCGGAGCTGAGCACCTTGGCAGTGGCTTCCGGGTTGTTGTAGTAGCCCATCATCACCTGCGGGCCACGGGCCAGGATTAGTCCTTTTTCTCTAGGGGGCAGCGGCTGTCGAGTTTCAGGATCCACAATGCGAAACTCCGTCCCCGGCAGAGGGGGGCCAGCCGTACCGCGCACATTGTTGTCTGGACGCCGCGCGCACAACACCGGCGAAGTTTCGGTGAGGCCGTAGCCATTCAAGATGGAAATGCCCACCACCTCGTAGAACAGATCCAAGTAGGCAGGCAGGGATCCACCGCCGCTGATGGCATGTTGAAAATTGGGGCCCAACGCCTGTCGCACCTTGCGGTAGATGAGCGCATCGGCCAATCGGTGCAGGGGCCAGAGCAGCCAATGTTGCAGGCGAGCCTGCAGACGCACCCAGGGGCTGACTCCGTAATGCAAAATCGACTGGTTGCGAGCTATCCGTCCAGAGAGCACATGGCTCTCACTCACGGCCATCAGAGCGCGGATCAGCCGCTGCATCAGGGGGCTTTTCTCTTTGAATTGCCGTTGGATCCCTTCATAAACGGTTTCCCAAATCCGCGGCACTGCCACCAGAAAATGGGGGTGCTCCTGTTGGAAATCTTGTTTGATAAAGCGAGGGCTGGTATAGACCAGCATGCAGGCACGGCTGAGGAGAAAATACTCGCAAGCCCGCTCATAAGAGTGCCAAGTGGGCAGAATGGTCAACACCTTATTCCCCGGTTGTGGCTGTACGACCACGCCCAAGTTCTCCACCTGGTGCATCAGGTTGCCGTGGCTGAGCATCACCCCCTTGGGCCGACCGGAGGTGCCGGAGGTGTAGATGATGGTGGCCAGTTGGGATCGCTCCAGCTTTGGGGGTTGGTAGGTGTGTTCCCGACCCTTTTGCAGCCATTGGGAAAAGTTCAGCACCCCTGCTTCCTGCTCATCGGAAAGCAACAGCAGCCGTTCCAGGCCCAGCTCCTGCACATCCGGCCGGATCCGCCTCAGGGTCTTCAGATCCTGAGCAATCAGGGCCGTGCTACCGGAGTGGCGCAAGATGTAGCCCAGCTCACTGGGATCCGCCACAGCGCTGCGGGGCACATTCACAGCTCCCGTGAACATCGTGGCCAGATCGGCCATCAGCCAGCGGGGGGAGTTATCGGCAAAAATGGCCACCCGATCCCCCGGGCAAATGCCCAAAGCCTGCAGGCCAGCCGCCAGGGTTTGAATGCGGCGAAACAGCTCTCCATAAGACATCTCGAAAACTGGCTGCGCGTGGGGATCCCGTAGGGCAACTTGACCGGCAAACTCTTCCGCCAGCACTTGCCAAACGTTCAGCAGCGTCATCTCAGGGGCAGTGGGAGTAGCAGAAGCGGCAGCAGTTGTCATAGATCTGTACCGTAAATTACGTTTACAGTCTATTAAACCCAGCCTCTCTCCCCACGTGTCGCTAGGACAGTTCCCAGCCTGTCACCCCATTCACCATCTTCCCCTTGCGGGGAAAAGGTAAGGATCAACACTATAAAATCTTGCGCTGGCAGAACCAGGGTGGTGATTGCTCGCCCCGGCAGATTGCGCACAAAACTTTACAATTTTGATCAAACCGGATCCCATATCTCCCATGGGGATCCCGGCTGTAAGCTTCATCTGAAGTTCCAGAAGGCCACGCAGGATCAGGACAAAGGCTCCTAGGGATTTTGTTTCACTTTTTCCATCTTCCCATTCGGCAACAATCTCTTCATCAAGTGGTGAAGTCTTGCCAAAAGTAAGCCAGGATCAGCGTAGGGCTCCACAGGCATCTTTTCCCTCACCCTTAACCTCTCTTCCGATGAAAGAAATGGGGTCACGCCATCCTCGCAATAGGCAGCCATTGTCTTCGGCCCTGCCGACAAGGAGAAAAAGCAGGCGGGGATCCATAAGCCCATAAAGCAAACAGCTGCGGTGTTATCCACAGCTTGAGCAGAGTCCAGATCTGAGCAGCTCATCGTTTCTGGAGGTTGTGTATCGGTGATCAACCCATTCTCATCCTTCCGGTGGAGACATTCTTCTCGCTCTCCAGCTGGGATCCCAGAAGTTGAACCTCAGCCCCCAGACGCTTCCGATCCTTTTGCTTCCCAACGGGAGCAGATGGTCAAGAAACAGCTCATCAAACGAGGGATCCGAGATCCACGGGTACTGGAAGCCATGGGAAAAGTGCCGCGTCACCTTTTTGTCCCCTCTGATCTGCGGGATCGGGCCTACAGGGATTGCCCTCTGCCCATCGGCTATGGCCAGACCATTTCTCAGCCCTATATTGTTGCTTTTATGACAGAAGCTGCTCGCCTCACGCCTGAATCGGTGGTGTTGGAAATCGGCACCGGCTCCGGCTATCAGGCGGCTGTTTTGGCAGAGCTGGCCCGGCAAGTGTATAGCCTGGAGCGTCTGTCCCCATTGGCTGCTCAAGCTCAACAAACCCTCGCTGCCCTGGGCTATCGCAACGTGGAAGTGCGTCAGGGGGATGGCTACCAAGGTTGGCCAGAGCATGCTCCCTACGATGCCATTCTGGTGACGGCAGCGCCCCCAACTGTGCCCATGGTGCTGCTGGATCAACTGGCGGTGGGGGGCACCTTGGTGGTGCCGGTGGGAGAAAGCCCTTCGGACTCCGGTGCCCAGGGATCCCAGTCCTTGCTGATCCTCTGCAAAACAGCCCAAGGATGGGTTCAAAAAGGGGCTTTTCCAGTGCAGTTTGTGCCCATGGTCTAGGGTTTTGCCCCCTCTATTTCTGCCAAAAGGTGGGCGCGAATTTGCAAAGCCAATTGGGGACGGTCGGTAATCAACCCTTGAACAACGGGATTTTGTCCTACTGAGCCGGCAAATGGCTGCAAGCACAACTTCATCACTTCAGGATCGTTCACCGTCCAAACGTACAGAGGGATCCCGGCCTGTTCAGCTTCAGCCAAGAACTGCAAGTTCACCCAACTGTAGTGGGGGGCCAGAAAATCCGCTCCCAACTCCCGGCAACGGGTAAGTAAAGATCCCTTGGCTTGCTCCTCAGCCTTTGCCTCGATCAACAGGCCAACCTTGGGTTGCGGGGACAAAAGCGTTTTAACCCGCTGCACCACCTGAGGCAAAAAAGAGGTGATCACAAATTCTTCGGGGGTCAAAATATCGCTAACGAGGGCAAGGACTTGTTCCTCATAGCCTGCTTCTTTGAGTTCGATATCGAGGGTGATCTTGCCCTTGATATGTGACAGGGTCTCTTCAAGAGTGGGAATCGTGGGTTTGCGGGCCCGAATCTCGGCCCAAGTTAATGCGGCCAAAGGCTGTCCATCCAAATCGGCATCGTGAACAACCAGTGGGATCCCATCTCGGCTACAGCGCACATCCAGCTCAATTTGCTCGGCCCCCACTTCAACAGCAGCAGCAAAAGCGGCCAACGTGTTTTCCTCGGCGTGGGTGTGCTCCCCACGGTGGGCGACAATCTGGGTGTAGGGGAGCATGTCAGCACCTGTAAACTACCCGACACCAACCGCTAGGCGGTACGGAGCGGGCTTTTAGTAGCCCTGCAGTTAGCAAGCCAACCACGAGCCTCTGGGGTGGTTTACTGCACCCCCAATCGACCGTTACCAGTGCCCTAAACAACCGTTTCTGGTGTCCGCAGTATTATTATAGCATTCCTCCCGACACCGAACCTACGGGTACAGTGCGGGGCTCCTGCAATTTCTAGCTGAAGCGGGGTTGAGTGCCAGGTTGCGCAGCTCTATTATGATTGGCTCTCGGTGGTTCAGAAAGGGATCCCAGCAGGCGACACTCCCCCAGCGGAAGCGATAAGCTAGGAGAGTCAATTAGGTCTCTGAAGCTATGGACGCCGCCGAAATTGCCGCCTTGAAAGAGCGCATCAAGCTAATCCGCGAACGCCGGCCAGCGGTAGCCAAGCTGTTGGAAAAGCCAGACTTGGGCAGCTTGCGCGTGGATGTCAACCAAGCGCTGGAGGAGATCGACGAGTTGCTCCACGAGTTTGAGCAGACTTTTGGCCCGGAAAGCTAGAGGGCTAGTTCCTGATAAGCTGCTGCAACTGGGCCAGAACCTCAGCGCTGTGGCGGCTGGGGTTCACGATTGGGTCGATTTCTCGCAAAATCCCCTCCGGGTCGATCAAGAACGTATTGCGCAGGGCAACATCGCCCATCCAGGATCCGTAGGCTCGACTGACCGTGCCGTCGGGATCCGACAGCAAAGGAAACTGTAGCCCCTCTGCCGAGCAAAAGCGCCTGTGAGAGTCCACCGAGTCAGCGCTCACGCCCACAACCTGTGCCCCCATGGCCCGGAACTTGGGCAAATCTTGCTGAAAGCGGCGGGCCTCAATCGTACAGCCGGAAGTGAAGTCGCGGGGGTAAAAATACAACACCACCCACTCCCCCCGAAAATCCGCCAGCCGCCGTATTTGCCCGGATTGATCCGGCAATGCGAACTCCGGTGCCGGAGAACCTATTGGCGGGAGAGGAGTAGTTCCCCACTGGGCCCAGGCAGGCTGAGTCATCCCAAAGCCCACAAGCAGGCCCACAACCAATCCCATGAAAACCCTGCCCAATTCCCTCACTGCCCCTCCGAGACCTCTCTAGAACCCATCTCTAGTTTACATAACTTTATATGAGTCCAGGAACTCGCCTCACTGCGCAGAAGCAAGCCAGCGGGGTGGGAAGCATCTCCACTCTGCCAGCTCAATGTTGCCGCTTTGCCAATTCCTTTGCCAATTCAAGGTAACCACTTGCAGAGCAAAAGCTGCGGAGGGATCCCCAACCATCGCCAGAGTTGAGAGGTGCGTTCGATGGGGGTATAGCGCAGTTGAGCGTACAGTTGCCGCGCGGGGAGATTGTCTTCCAACACGTGCAGATGCAAACAGCGGTAGCCCCACCCTTTCGCCACCCCTTCAGCACTGAGCAAAAGCAGACGAGCAATTCCTCGCCGCCGCCAGCCGGGCAGCACCGCCAAGTTGGAGAGGTAGGGATACTTCCCGTAGGCTGTGACCCGCAAAGAGATCTCGGCAGTGCCCACCACTTCGGATCCCACCGCAGCTGCCAGACAGCAGTAGTGGGGATCCCTTGCGGCCAGCCTGAGGCGCAACTCTTCGCGAATGCCCAGCTTGCGAATTGGGTAGATCCAGCGTTGCAGGCCTGAGGGGGGATGAAAAACCTGGGCTAGAACTTCGGCCAAGGGATCCAGATCATTCGATGTAGCTGGGTAAACTACGGGGGAAGGCAACACAGGTTGAGATAGGGCAACCGCAAGCATTCTCCTTATTTTCCCAAACAACTTGCAAACAACAAAACAATAAGTGGTGACCCCCACGGGGAGCCACCACTGAACCGGTAGAACTTGGCCACAGGGAGGAAAACCACCCCTGCCGACGCGGACTAACCGCATCCAAGACTTAACTAAGACTTATTCAGTTGTCTTAACTTGTTTCCAATTTCTAGGCCAGCGCCAGTGGCCGCTCCGACACCAGAATCCGACTCTGAGGTTTACGATGAGATCTCCAGATCGCTAAAACGGCAGGCTGAGCCGTTGATGCGATAGATATCATCCGTGATGGGCTGGTAACCCACTTCCACCAGATCGGACTTGGCAGGAGCGAATATGCGGACAACTGCTCTAGCAATCTTTGAGAGAAAGGTAAACATAGCAACCTCCTGAAAGTGAGAGTGAAACTATGAACTGAGAGAACCTCGAATTGCTAAAGCCCGCAGTCCTTGTCCCACTGAGCGCTGGTTCCGACTCGCAGAGCTTGCAGGTTGAGAGCACCTGAACCTGATCACCGATTTTCCCACCCTGACTCGCTCATGAATGGAGACTCAAAATAGCCGGCTGAGCTTGTTGATCTGGCAAAACCACTTTTATTTGAGGATTATTTGAGGAACACCTAGAGCGCTCTCTCACTTTCCCAGTGGCTTGTGCAGCAAGCCCAACTGCTATCTGCCTAACTCCCTTGTTCTGCTTTGAGGAAAACCTGTCGTAGGTACCAGGTGCCCTGCTGGGCGAGACAACCACTTCTCAGGAGAGTCTGCCGAAGCAACGGATCGGAAGCTTGGATCAAAGCGTTGACCGACAGAGAATTTTGGACTTGAATTTTGGATTTGATTCAATCGAGAAGCGGTGCCTCGCGTTTGGGATGGGGATGAGATATTATCCTCCTCGCCTGAATCACTACATTCATAATCTAACCTATAGCCGATCTCTCCACCAAGAGCGGCAACTATTCTTAACAGGTCGGATCATTCCTTTAACTTGGTCTTTTCATCTCTTTTTGATGTAGGTCAACGCAAGGATCCTAAGGATGCTGGACTGGGTTTCCTTGACATCTTTCCGTCACAGGACACCTGCTTTTTTGGGGAAACAAGCCGGCTCGGTACGGGACTTAAGCTCAATGGAAACACACGCAAAAAAATACCGACCAACCCCTGCTTCGGGCTGAATCGCCGGAAAAAACTCATTCCCTATCCTAGAAAACTCAATCCAGCCGCAGCCCGTTTTCTGGGTTAAGAGAATCTTTATTCCGGGGCCGAGAGCGCAGGATCAAGAGGGAAAAGTAGGGGGGCTGGTAGTCGGCCAGTCCTTCCAGGGTGGGGAAGAGGGTTTGCTGGGGCCAGCCGGCCCAGACCACCAAGCTGGCTTGTTGCAGCCAACCTCTTTCGGCCAGCCACTGCCAAACCTGAGGGTAGACAGAGGCCACTTTCATGAGGACGACTACCTCAGCCCAGGCACAAGCCTGCTCCAGTTCCGAGAGGGCGAACAGAGCCGGTAAAATCGCCAATTTCTCGGAGCCGAGCACCAAGGGGGATCCCAGGGCAGCAGCAGCGGCTAAGGGAGAGCACACCCCCGGTATGGCCTGGATGGGCAAGGCGGGGATCCGCTGCCGCAGGGCTTGGGCCACGTAGGCGAAGGTGCTGTAGAGGCCCACGTCTCCCTCACAGATGAAGGCGACATCTTCTCCCCTTTCTAGGAGTGGGGCTAGTTGCTGGGCAGCCACTCGCCAGGCAGCTTGCAGGACTTCCGGCTGGGTGACAAAGGGCAGGCGAAGCGGCAAGAGGGTTTGTTCCGGTCGCAGCCAAGGGCGCACAATTTGGTAGGCCAAGCCCGGCTGGCCGGCAGCATTTTGGGGACAGGCCACCCAGTTGACCGTGCTGAGGATGCGGGCTGCTTTGACCGTGATCCAGTCGGGATCCCCTGCTCCAGCACTGATCCCCCAAAAGGTTCCCAGACCCATACTTATTACGTATCAGGCGGTCTCTGTACTGCCCGTACTTCCTTCCTTCAGGCGATCCAAGGCTTCCTGCAAGGAGTTGCGCAAAGACAGGAACTTCTCCAGGCGCACCAGCTTCACCGTTTGGGTGATGCGGGGATTGCTCACCACCTGAAAGATACCTGCGCGGCCCTGCACCAGCTTGGCCAATTGCACCAGGGCGCCGACGCCAGAGCTGTCGATGAAGTCGATCCCTGTCAAATCCAGGATCAGGTTAGGGGATCCCTCTTCCAGGTATTTGGTGACCACCTTAACAAAGACCGGCTCGGAAAAGGCATCCAGAAGGCCAGTCAGGTGAAAGACCTGGCAGTTTTCCAGCGCCTCGCGGCTGCCGCGCAAGCTGACCGTCAGAGATAGGGGTTCCGGAATGGCTCTTCTCCTTTCAACCATCTCGACAGAAGGGAACACCTGAGAGAGGCCCCAGGGTGGGTTCAATCTCGGGTGTGGAGATAGCTTAGCATCCCCGTTCTCCGCGGGAGACGGTATTTTTCCGCGGGGTCTTCGGGGGAATTACGCCTGGGAGCAGGGATCTCTTCTTTCTGTTCCCTCGTGGCAAGCCAGGAGTCCTTGGGTAGGATGGGGGCAACTGTGCCGGCAAGGTCGGCCCGCAGTGCACGAATGGCTTTTGGGAGCCTGTCAGGTTTTTAAGGGGTGGGCGGTTGGGAGAGGATCACCAAGATCCAAAGATGCAGCAGCAACGATTCAACCTTTCCCCCATCACTCTAGCTGGGGTGGGTTTGGGCTTGACGGCTGCCGCCTTTGGTGCCGCCTGGGGAACAGGGATCTACCTTCAAGATCACGTGCTGCCGCAGGTGGAAGCAACCCTCTCGCAAGCGATGCGGCGGCGCGTGGAATTGGGGGAGGTGAGGTTTCTGGCCCCCTGGCAGGTGAGCTTGGGAGAAAGCCGCGTTGAACATCTGGCCAGTATCGGCTCCATCGACCTCAGCCCTGATTTCTGGACTTGGCTGCAGACGGGTCAGTGGGTGCTGAATGTTACCCTAAACCAGCCGCAACTGCTGCTGATGGAAACGCTGGATCGCGGCTGGGCGGATGTGCAGTTTCAACTGCCCGAAGGGGAGGGATCCCTGCCCTTGCATGGGCTGAACATCCGTTTGCGCCAGGGATCCCTGACGGCCATCCCTTTGGTGGGGGAGCGGCGGCAGTTTGATCGGCTGCAGGGCCAGGTGCAGGTGTGGCTGACTCACAATGCCCCGCCAGGAGAGGAGGATCTTTTCGGGGGGCGGGCCAGTTTCCAGGCGACGGCACGGTTGCTCCCTCGGGAGGGGGAGGGGGGGTACCCCCTGCAGCTCAGGGGGGTGGCGGATTTTGCCCAGGCTTCCGGTTCGGTGACGCTTTCTGCGGCTCGTCTGCCTTTGGATCTCTTGCCCAGTGTGGTGCCGGCGGCCCCTTTTGCGGAGGTGCAGGGGGAAACTGGCTTGGATCTCCAGGTGCTCTGGCGGCGGGATCAACCGCTGGAGTTGACGGGGCAGGCCCAGGTTCAACAGGCTCGGCTGGATCTGGAGAGGTTGCCCCATCCTTTTGAAGAGGTGAAGGGCTCCGTTCGCTTTACCTTGCAGGGGTTGGAGCTGGAGGGGGTGAGCGGTCGCTTTGGTCAGCTTTCCTTTGCCGAGCTAAAAGGCCCGGTGGTCTGGGAGCAAGGACAGGGGTTTGGTTTGCAGGCGGAAGTAGCGCCGGCCCGCCTGCAGCAGATCCAAGAGACGTTTGCCTTTGGCCTGCCGGTGGCGGTGGAGGGGGTGGTAGGGGGATCCGTAGCGGTCACTGGAGCCTTGGATCAGCCGCAGATCCGGGGACAGTTGCGGGGGCTTTCGCCGGGGCAGGTGGATCGCCTGCCGGTGTCGGAGTATGCCTTTGGCTTCCGCTTTGCGGATCAAACCTTGGCCTTGGAAGCAATTGACCTCAAGACTGCAGGGGGTCGCATCCAAGGCTCCGGCCAGCTGCAATGGGCTGCCGGCTTGGCAGGCCAGTTCGATCTTCAAGTCAGCGGAGCCGACGTGGAGCAGGTGCTGGCCCTTTACGGCCTCAACCTGCCCCGCCGGGGCGCTCTTCCTTGGGTGGGGCCGGTTTCCGCTCAAGTGCAGGTGGCGCTGACGGGATCCCAACCTCAGGTAGAGGCCACCTGGGCAACCCAAGGGGGAGAGATCGCCGGAAGAGGGCAGCTCCAGCTCTTGCCAGAGGCTGACGGTTGGGTGGTGGAGGTGCCTCAGGCAGTCTTGGCTGTAGAAGGAGGGCAGGCGCAGGTGGCGGGGCGGTGGGCAGGAGGGCAAGTGCAAGCCCAGGTGAGCCCCCAGAATGTGCCGCTGGCTTTCTTCAACCCCCAATGGACGGGATCCCTCTCAGGAGCCCTCACGGCGCAGGTGAACACGGCTGAGGTGTCGGAGCTGGGCTTTTTGGGGGCGCTGCGGGCGCAGGGCTCGGTGATCCTGTCGCAGCCTCTGGGAGAGGCAAGGGGCCAGGTGGCCTGGGATGGGGCGGGCCTAGTGATCCAAGAAGGTGAGATCTTGGCCGACGCAACTCGGCTGGCCGGCATACGGGGGCGGATCCCGGTGGATCCTCAAACCCTGCAGGTGGGATCCCTGGATTTGGCCTTGGCTGTGGATGGGGTTTCCTTGGCAGAAGTGCCCGGCCTGCCACCCTTGGTGGAGGGGGTGCTGCAAGGTTCGGGGCAGATTCGGGGATCCCTGGACAACCTAGAGGTGGAGGGAGAGGCTCGGCTCCAGGGCCTCAGCATAGCAGGAGTTGAATTTGAAGACTTGGCCGGATCCTTCCAGGGGTCTGCTCGAGGGGTAGAGGTGGATCTCCAGGGACAGCAGGACAGGCTGGCGTTGCAGTTGGATCCCCAGTTGCAGCCTTTGCAATTTCAAGTCCGGCGAGGGGAGGCGGAGGCAGTAGGTCAACGACAGCAGGAACAGCTCCAGGTGACGGTGAATCGGCTGCCGCTGGCTTTGCTGGGGGGCTTAGCTGCCGGGCCGTGGGCCAGCCTACAGGGGAACCTCGATGGGGAGGTGGCAGTTGACCTGGCAAGTGGTGCTGCCCAAGGACGGGCTGCGGTAGCGGATCTGCAGTGGGGAGGGATGAAAGTGCAGGGCTTCTCGGTGGATTTTGACTACCAGACTGCGGGCGACTCCGGCTCTCCCCGGCTGACCATTGCTCAAGCCCAACTGGATTTGTTCGAGAGCACCTATACGGCTAGGGGCACCTTAGAGCTGCCTGCAACTCTTCTGCAAGCCGGTTTGGATCCCACCTTGGCGGCTCTCGCTCCCCAAATTGACCTAGAGATCAGCACCCATCAAGGTCGGCTAGAAGATATCATCTCCGCCTTCAAGTGGCGGCAGTGGCGCGACCTCACCACCCGGGGTTTCCAATTGCCCCCCTTGGGCCCTGCCTCGGTGTTGGAGACCGATCCGGTTGGTTTGCCCAACCATCCTCTCCTGGAGCAGCTAGAGTACTATGCCCAGATCCTGGCCGCCCACCTGGAGACTCTGGCCAGCCGCATGGATCCGCTGTTCGCGTCAGCGGTGCGGAGCACTTTCCCGCCGCCCACGAGTCTGCGAGGGGAGTTTCAGGGCAGCTTGAGTATTGCCGGCAACCTTGCCCAGCCCCGTGTCAGCTTTCAACTGGAGGGCCGGAATTGGCAAGCCGAGGAGTTTGGCATTGAAACCCTCACTGCGGTCGGCAGCCTTGTCGTTCCCACAAGCGGTGCGGAGGGAGCAGTGGTGCTGGAGCCGCTGCTGTTGCGCAGTGGAGAGCGGCAAGCCCTGTTCTCCGGCAGGCTGGGGCTGGAGGAGCAGTCGGGATCCTTGCAAATCCAAGGATTGCCTCTGGCTTTGCTGGACCGCTTCCTGCCAGAGGAGCTGGAGCTGCAGGGGGATCTCAACCTGGACGTGGAGCTGGCCGGCAACCTGCGGGATCCCCATGCCCGCGGATCCCTGACAGTGGTCAACGCCCAGATCAACCAGGTGCCGCTGCGGGAGGTGGGAGGACAATTTGACTACCAGCGGGGGCAGCTGCGCCTGGACGGCGCCCTGCTGGCCAATGGTGACGAACCCATTCGCCTCTTTGGCCTAGTGCCCTACACCCTGCCCTTTGCCGAGGTGCGGGCCGAATCCGACCAGATCGACCTCACCCTGCAAGCCAAGCATGGCGGTCTGCGCCTGATCAACCTCTTCACCGACCAGGTGCGCTGGGAAGGCGGCCAAAGCCAACTGGAGCTGGCCATCCGCGGCACCTTGCGAGAGCCCAGCCTGCAGGGGAACTTGAGCGTCAACTCGGGGATCCTCAAGCTGGCAGCCCTGCCGGAGCCCATTACCGACCTCACAGGCCAGATCGCCTTTAACCTCAATCAGCTGCAAGTCCAGGAGCTGCGGGGACAGTTGGGGGGTGGATCCCTTTTGGCTGAAGGCTTTTTGCCCGTCAACTCTCGCGGTGCCCTGCAGATGGACGAAACCTCGCCACCCTTAACTCTGCAACTCCAAGGGATCCAGCTCAACCTGCCTAGCCTCTACACTGGCCATCTGGACGGCGAGGTGGCTGTCAGAGGGCTGCTTCTGCAACCTTTGCTCGAGGGGCGGCTGGAGGTTTCTCAAGGGATCGTGGATGTCAGCCCCCGCCGGGCAGAACCTGAGGCCGCAACAGCTGCCGCCGGCTCGACTTCGCCGGATCCCTTCTGGCAGCCGCGGCTCAACGGACTGGAGCTGGTCTTGGGGCCAGGGATCCGCGTGCAGCGTCCCAATCTGTTTGAATTCAATGCTGCCGGCACCTTGCGCCTGTTTGGCACTCCCCAGGATCTGCGCCCAGCGGGCACCATTGCCCTAGAGCGAGGCCGCGTCAACCTGCCCCTTGCCAACTTTCGCCTGGATCGCTCCCGCTCCAATACCGCCACTTTTGACCTAGACAACCCCTTCGATCCCTTCCTGAACCTGCGCTTGATGACCCAGGCCATCGAGGTCTATCGCTTTCCCCAAGAGCTCTCCCCCTTTGACACCAACCGCAACCTGCCGGGATCCCAGCAGAGCATCGAGATTTTCGCCACGGTCAACGGGCGGGCCAGCCAGCTGGCTGAGGCGGATCCCCGCAACGGGGTTCTGGCCCTTTCCAGCAGCCCCAGCCGCTCCCCCGAAGAGATCGTCGCCCTCCTGGGAGGCACAGCTCTGGCCCGCCTCAACCCCGAAGCGGGAGTGGCCGGCCTGGCCGGAACTGCCTTGCTCAACGATGTGCTGGACACGCTGCGGGACACCCTGGGCCTAGACGAGGTGCGCATTAGCCCCGTCCCCCAGGTCGATACCCGCGCTGCCAACCGCTCCTCGATAGGGCTAGCGCTGGAGGTGGCCCGCGATCTGGGGCCAGCCACTTCCATCTCGGTGCAGCGCAACCTAACGGATCCCTTTCAGCCCACCCGCTACAGCGCCCGCTACCGCCTCAACGAGCAAACCCTCACCCGCGCCAGCACCGACCTCGAGGGCAACAATGTCATTTCCATCGAGTTTGAGACCCGCTTCTAATGGGATCCACTCCGGAGTTTGGCAGCAGGCTTTGGATGGCCAGGGATCCCTTGAAAAAAGATTTAGTGGAAAAAGCTGCCTTACAGGTAACGGCTAATGTCTTCTCCTCGCTCCGCCAAAAACGACAAGGCCCGGAAGCGCAGCCCTGCCACCTGGTCGTAGAGGGGGTTGAGCTTACACATGGGCGGAATGTGCATCACCTTATGGCCAAACAGCACCACATCTCGCTCAAAGGGGCAGCGGGCCGGGATCCACTGGCAAAGGAAATGGGCCAAGCGTGGATCGCGGATGCTAAAGTTATCCATAGCCGATTGAATGGGACGCAACGGAGCCTGCAACCAGTCGCGCAGGCGACCCGTGGACTTGAAAAGCACAGAAGTCATGGAACCAGACAGCTCCTGAGGAGCTTTGCGAGCACGTTGCCAAGAAATCGTTGTGGAACCCATACGCTTTCACCTCAACCTTTGAAGAAGCAGCAGCCTTTGGTCGGTTACGGCGCGCAAAATTACTAGCCATCGACAATTCTCTGTGTCGAGCTTGTATTCAGGGAAACATTAGCCATCTCTCTTCCCTCTGTTAGTCTGCCTTCTCCAACGGAAAACTTGCTTCTGTAAACAAGAATCTCTGCTCAATGTTGTAGAGCTACATGTTTTGTCTCCAAAAGTTAACATGTAACGAAAAATACAAAAACTCCTCTGCTCTTGTCCACCAGCCGATTCCCTGTCAGGATCCCTGAAGTTCCTCAGCTTGGGCTCTGGAGCCAGATGGGTATCCATCGCTCCTATTTCTAGGATGGAACAAGCCCTTTGGGCGGAGTAGGGGGATCCCCGTAATCACACTTGCCTTGGCAGGGTTGTTTTTCTTTTGATCGAGTTTGGCTTGGGAGCGTCTCGGTTGGGAGTTACGGAGGATAACAGCCAAGGGATGCCGGCTGCTGAGCGTTCTACAATGCCAGGAGAGATTCCCAGCGGGTGCACATCCGGCGGTGGGTTGGGATCCTTGATTTTGTCTCTGGCTTTCTTGAGAGGCTGCCCATGAAATTGGCCTATTGGATGTACGCTGGCCCTGCCCATATCGGCACGCTGCGGGTGGCCAGCTCCTTCAAAAACGTTCACAGCATCATGCACGCTCCTCTGGGAGACGACTATTTCAACGTGATGCGTTCCATGTTGGAGCGAGAGCGGGATTTTACTCCGGTAACCACCAGCGTCGTTGACCGGCAGGTGTTGGCGCGGGGATCCGACGAAAAGGTGATTCGCAACATCGTCCGCAAAGACGGCGAGGAGCAGCCGGATCTGATCGTCGTCACCCCCACCTGCACCTCTAGCATTTTGCAGGAAGATCTGCATCACTTTGTCCGGCAGGCCCAGTTGGCCAGTCGCTGCGATGTGGTGCTGGCAGATGTCAACCACTACCGGGTTAACGAATTGCAGGCAGCGGATCGCACCCTGCAGCAGATTGTGGAGTTCTATATCACCAAAGCTCGCAAAAGCGGGGAGTTAGACAGCCTGCCCCAAAAGACGGAGCGGCCTTCCTGTAACATCCTTGGCATTTCCACCCTAGGGTTTCACAATGCCCATGATCTGCGGGAGCTGAAGGTGCTGCTGCGGGATCTGGGGATCCAGCTCAACCTGGTGATCCCGCAAGGGGCCAGTGTCCACGATCTCAAACACCTGGGGCGGGCTTGGTTTAATGTGGTGCCCTACCGGGAGCTGGGGCCGATGACAGCTCGCTATCTGCAGCAGGAATTCGGCATGCCTTACATTGAGATCACCCCGATGGGGGTGGTGGAAACGGCCCGCTTCATCCGCCAGATCCAGCAGATCCTAAACGAGCAAGGGATCCCTGTCGATTATGAAGCCTACATCCAGGAGCAAACCCTGCACATTTCCCAAGCGGCCTGGTTTTCCCGCTCCATCGACTGCCAAAACCTAACCGGCAAAAAAGCGGTGGTCTTCGGGGATTCCACCCACGCGGCGGCCATCACCAAAATCCTGGCCCGCGAGATGGGGATCCACGTGGTGTGGGCGGGCAGCTATTGCACCTACGATGGGGAGTGGTTCCAGGCAGAGGTGGGAGGGTATTGCGATCAGATCTTGATGACGGAGGATCACACCCGCGTGGCGGACGCCATTGCCCAGGCGGAACCTGCTGCGATTTTCGGCACCCAGATGGAGCGGCATGTGGGCAAACGGCTGCGGATCCCTTGTGGGGTCATCTCGGCCCCCATCCACGTGCAGGATTTCCCCATCGGCTACCGGCCCTTTTTGGGCTACGAGGGCGCCAACCAAATTGTGGACTTGATCTACAACTCCTTTACCCTGGGCATGGAAGATCACCTGTTGGAGATCTTCGGTGGCCACGACACCAAGGAGGTGATTCACAAGAGCCTGAGCGCCGATTCCGACCTCATCTGGACGCGGGAAGCCCAGGCGGAGCTGAACAAGGTGCCCGGCTTTGTGCGCGGCAAGGTTAAACGCAACACCGAAAAATTTGCCCGCGAACGAGGCTTGACCGAGATCAGTGTGGAGGTCATGTACGCCGCCAAAGAAGCTTTTGGAGCTTGAAGGGATCCCGTTGACAACCTTTACCCTGGGTGGGATCTTCCATCTGACGTTTGCCTATGCGTCTCCTGGTTACCGGCGGGGCGGGCTACATCGGCAGCCACACTTGCAAAGCTCTGGCGGCCTCTGGCCATCTGCCCATCACTTACGACAACTTGGTTTACGGGCACCCCTGGGCAGTTCGCTGGGGGCCGTTGGAGATTGGGGATCTCGCCGACCGCCAGCGGCTTGATCAAGTCATCCAGCACTATCGCCCGGAAGGGGTGATCCACTTTGCTGCCTATGCCTATGTGGGCGAGTCGGTCAAGGATCCCGGCAAATACTACCGCAACAATGTGGCCGGATCCCTGAGTTTGTTGGAGGCCATGCGGGATCACGGGATCCCTTACCTGGTGTTCTCCAGCACCTGTGCCACTTATGGGATGCCAGAGCGGATTCCCATTCCCGAAAGTCATCCGCAACGTCCCATCAACCCCTACGGCCAGAGCAAGCTAATGGTGGAGCAGATCTTGCAAGATTTCCAGGTTGCCCACGGGATCCGATCCATTAGCCTGCGCTACTTCAATGCCGCCGGAGCCGATCCCGATGGTGAAATTGGGGAGGCCCACGACCCGGAAACCCACCTGATCCCCTTGGTGTTGGAGGTCGCCGGCGGCCAACGTCCCCACATCACGGTCTTTGGAGAGGACTACGATACCCCCGATGGCACCTGTATCCGCGACTACATTCACGTCACCGACCTGGCTCAAGCCCACGTGTTGGCGGTAGAAGCGCTGGCCTCTGGCCGACCCGTACCAGCAGCCTACAACCTGGGCAATGGCCAAGGCTTTTCCGTCAAAGAGGTCATTGCCACCGCAGCAGCCGTGACCGGAAGACAGATCCCCATGCAAATGGGAGCGCGCCGCCCTGGGGATCCCCCGCGCTTGGTGGGCGATGCCGGCGCCATCCTTCGCGATCTCAACTGGAAACCTCTCTACACCGACCTGGCCGAGATCATTCAAACTGCCTGGCGCTGGCACCAGAAGCGACCCTATTTCGGCAAATCTAGGCCCCCGTTGAGCTAGGAGCGTCTAACTTGGCGGGCGATAGGATAGGGAGGAACCGCTTGGTTAACCACTGCCCCGCATGGACGACAAGATCACACCCGATACCCTCGCGGTTGTCATGACCACGGTGGGATCCGAAACCGAGGCCCATCGCTTGGCCCATACCCTGGTGGCCGAACGTTATGTGGCCTGTGCCCAGGTCTTGCCCGGGATCACGTCCTACTATCGCTGGCAGGGATCCCTGCAGACCGATGCCGAGTTCCTCATCCTGCTCAAATTGCCCGCAACTGCCTACCCCCGCCTGGAACAACGGCTGCGAGAGCTGCACCCCTACGCTGAGCCCGAGATCCTGGCTCTGGCAGCCACTCAAGTGAGCACAACCTATTTGGCTTGGGCCCGAGACCAGGTAGGGTGAGGAATAGCACGAGGTTGGCCATGATCGCCCTCTACCCCGGCAGCTTTGACCCCATTACCCTTGGACATCTCGATGTTATCGAGCGGGCCAGCCGTCTTTTTTCCAAGGTAATCGTCGCCGTCTTGAAAAACCCCAACAAAACCCCTCTGTTCAGCCCAGAGCAGCGGCAAGCCCAGATTAGCCTGTCCACGGCCCATCTCAAAAATGTTGAGGTTGATACGTTTTCAGGTCTGACGGTGGCCTACGCCCGTCAACGGGGGGCAAAGGTGATCGTGCGCGGCTTGCGAGTCTTGTCGGACTTCGATGTGGAGCTGCAAATGGCCCACACCAACAAGCTGCTGGCTCCCGAACTGGAAACCCTCTTTCTGGCCACCGCCAGCGAGCACAGTTTTGTCAGCAGCAGCCTGGTGAAGGAGGTCGCCAAGCTGGGCGGCCCCATCGATCACCTGGTGCCCGCTCCGGTGATTCGAGATTTGCGGGAGCGCTTTCCCCCGGCCTGAGGGCTCAGGGATCCCCTCTCCTTCCCCAATCAAAATTCAAAGGGCTGCATCCCTGCCGTCACCGGATCAAACCCCACCGGGAAGCAGGTGCTGTGATTGTAGAGGGATCCCCTCAAATTGGCCCCTTCCAAGCAGGCTCCCTCAAGGTCGGCATAGCGCAGGTCGGCACAGCGCAGATCAGCCTTCGCCAGATTGCTGCCCCGCAGGTTGGCGTAGCGCAGGTTAGCCCCATGCAAATCGGATCCCTCGAGATTGGCCCCTCGCAGATCGACCCCCCTCAAAAAGGCATACTCCAAGCAGGACTGGGGAAAATGGCGCTCTCCCTGCCGGTAGCGGCTGAGCAACTCTGAGGCCCCTTGTAGAGCACACTGGGCAATGGTTTGAGTCATGGTACTGCTCCCAAATCAGACTGGATGCTTTATCTCTATCCTCATCCCTATCATCGGGTTGACCAGGTTTTGATCATCCCTGCTTAACAAATAATTTCAGTTTTTGAGTGGATTGTTGCCCCCAAGTTTTTTTGGAAAGATCTATCCTCAGAGATATAGAAGTCTTTCCTAATCGGCAGCTTGTGCAGCAATGTTTCTTAATCCTTTTTGTGAAGGATGCTTAACGGCTGGGCTTGATCGCCAACCCCAAACCCCACCGGGAACGCAAGCTGACCTGATCTTGCTGGGCTGTATGGATCCCTCAATTTCTTCTTTTTCAGCACTCCCCCAACCAGAAGGTGTTTCTCCAGAGCTGATTGAACCAAGATAATTGGGATAATGATCGACTGGATCACATCCGTAGTTTGCGATTGAGTAGGGATTCTCTGCAAGCGATATAGACCCTTATCTCTGTTCAGGATGTTCACCTTTCTTTAACTAGAGCTCTATGCCCAAACGTAAGCGAATCGGGATCCTCACCAGTGGCGGCGATTGTGGCGGCCTCAACGCTGTGATTCGAGCAGTGGTGCGGCGGGCCCGCGACTACGATATGGAAGTTTATGGCATCAAAGATGCGACGGCAGGACTCATGGCTCGACCGGTGGAGGCGGAGCTGCTGGATGTGAAGCGGGTTTCCGGCATTTTGCGCTACGGCGGCACCATCTTGGGCACCGTGAACAAAGGCAACCCCTTCGCCTACCCTATGCCCGATGGCAGCTTGGTGGATCGCTCGGCAGAGGTGATCACCGGCTACCACCGGCTTGGGTTGGATGCGCTGATCGGGGTGGGGGGGGATGGCAGCTTGGCCATTCTCCGGCAACTGGCCCTGCAGGGGGATTGGAACTTTGTCGGGATCCCCAAGACCATCGACAACGATGTCGGTGCCACCGAGTATTCGGTGGGGTTCAACACAGCTCTGAGCGTGGCTGTGGAAGCTCTAGATCAGCTCACCTACACGGCCATCAGCCACAGCCGAGTCATGGTCATGGAAGTCATGGGGCGGGATGCCGGTCACATTGCCATCAGCGCCGGCATTGCCGGGGGGGCGCATGTGATTTTGATCCCGGAAATTCCCTACAAGCTGGAGAATGTCTGCAAAAGAATCCGCGACCGCAAAGAGCGGGGCAATAACTTCAGCATCGTGGTGGTGGCGGAGGCAGTTCGCACCGAGTCGGGGGAGCCGGTGACCTACACCAACAGCCTGGGGCAGTCTCTCTACGGCGGCATCGGCCATTACATCAGCAATGAGATCGCCCTGCGCACCGGCATCGAAACCCGGGTTATGGTTTTGGGCCACCTGCAGCGGGGAGGTACGCCTTCTCCTCTGGATCGCCTGCTGGGAGCAGCCTTTGGGGTGGCTGCTGTGGACTTGATCGCCCAAGGCAAATACGACCGCATGGTGGCCTGGCAAAATCGGCGGGTGGTGGATGTGCCCCTGGCAGAGGCCATCTCCCAGTATCGGCGGGTGGAGGTGGACGGGGCTTTGATCGCCACGGCCATTGGGCTGAATACCTACGTGGGCGAGGTGGATCCCCAGCTTTTGCGCAGCATTTCCCCCTGATCTTCCGGCAAAAACGACACGTGG
The DNA here is from genome assembly GCF_054058195.1 of Thermostichus sp. OS-CIW-29. Classification (NCBI taxonomy): domain Bacteria; kingdom Bacillati; phylum Cyanobacteriota; class Cyanophyceae; order Thermostichales; family Thermostichaceae; genus Thermostichus; species Thermostichus sp. OS-CIW-29. Next base: position 46,326 of record NZ_JBSSAB010000014.1, on the reverse strand, counting down.
GCAGAGACAATCTTCCAGCCGATATCGGGGAACCTGTACCACATCTGGCTTTGGCGGCCCAAGCGAGGGATCCCGTTCACCGGACGGCGAAACTCTAGGGTGACCGAGCCGCAATCTTCCCCAAAGGTGACCACCTGCAAACGCAGCATCTCGCGGGCCAAATTCGTGGGAGGGCGCTGTTGGCGAAAAGCCTTGATCTCCTCTCCCCCGTAGAGATTTTCCCCCACCCCAAAGCGCACCACCTGGGGGCCATCCCAAAACAGGCGGGTTAGGGTGGGCACATCATTGCTCGTCAGGGCAGCTTCGTACTGATGGTAGAGTTCGGTTAGCTCTGCCACCACCTCGGGGCGATTCACCACACTCATGGGCCGGGCTCTCGTGCAATCGAAATGGGATCCTATCGGCTCCAGGAGCAGCAGGAGGTTCTAAAAGAACAGCGGGATCCCCCACCTTGCTCTGTCAGACAGCAGACAGCGGCAAGACATCTCCGAGTAGTCGGATCCAAGTCTAGGGGCTGAGAACGGCTTGCAAAGACCACACATCGCAGTAGTACACCTGATGGCGGTGGGCATACCCCTTCAGCTCCACAGCCTGATGGGAGAAGCAGGCGGCTGCCTGCCCCAGCTGTTTGGCCAAGCAGGTATAGGTGTCCTGGCTGATCGCCAGGTCGGCGTTGAGGGTGCGGGTAGCGCTCTCGATGCGAAAGGCCAAATTCACCGTATCTCCCAGAGCCGTATATTCTTGGCGGGTGTTGTTGCCCACCTGGCGCACGATTGCCGAGCCTGTGTTGACCCCTGCCCCCAGACGAATGGGAGAAGGCAGCGGAAACTCACCGTTCAGCTGCTCGGTCATTTGAAACAGCTTCGCTATGGCCTGCAAAACCGACTTCACATCGAGGTGAATTCCCGGCGCTTCCGTGCCCAGAGAAGCAGTGTTGGCTTGGGGCACATGGAACCAAACGGCCATAATCGCATCGCCAATGTATTTATCGACAGTGCCCCCGTACTGCTGAATGATATCCCCACCCCGCCGGAACCAATCGCCCATCACCTGGGAAAGCAGGCGCTCGTCCAGTTGTTGAGTCAGTTGTCCGTAACCTCGCACATCCACCACCGCCACCGAGATCAGCCAGCGGGTTTGTAAAACCAGGGTGTCCGAAGGTTTGGCCGCAGGGCTGGGTTCCGAGCTGGCCAGGGATCCGCTGTGGAACTCCAGCTGGGATTGTCCAAGGGTGAGGTGATCCCCATCCTGCAGCAGGGTGGGAATGCTGACGCGGCGATTGTTGACAAACGAGCCGTTGCGGCTGCCCAGATCGATGAGATAGATGCTGTTGTTGTCGAGGTATTGCAGCAGGGCATGTTGGCGGGAAACGCTGGGATCGCTCAAGACGATGGCGTTGTCCTCATCACGGCCTAGGGTCCAAGCGGTCGCTCCCGAGAGAACGTGTTTTCTTTGGCTGCCATCCGGCTCTTTTAAGACTACATAGGGTGCGGCAGTGGCGGCAGATTCGCTCGTGACGCTCATGATGGGATAAGTTGTAGACGCGACCACACTTTAATAAATACGATACCCCGCTCCCCTTCGGTTGATCGGGAAGATGCCTGGGCTGGATTTCTAGGCTGTCTTCGTCGAGAGATGGAGGTCTGAGGATGGGCTTGGCGGGGGGCCAACCCGACCGATATCATTTTGTGTAGATACGTTAAGGTCTATGCTGGATCCCTCCCATCCCATTCCCGCTGAGCAACAGCCGCTCCGGCAATATGCAGAGCTGAGGGAAGCCTTTCCTTTTTCCTGGCCTGCTTTGGGGTGGATCCCTTACTTAAAACGAATCTTTGGGGTTTGGGGAGCTGTTGTGCTGGCGGTTTCCCCGCTGGTTTGGAGCAGCTTTGCCGGAGATTGGGGCCACTTTGTCTCTGGGTCGGTGCTGGGGGCCAATGTCTTGCTCGGCCTGGTGTTGCTCCATCTCTACTTGGGATGGGCTTATGTGCGGCGGCGCTTGGTACAAGCCCAGATTCCCTATGAAGAAAGTGGCTGGTACGATGGGGCGATGTATGCCAAGTCAGAAGAGGAGCTGGCTCAGCATCGGCTGATTGTCAGGTATCAGATTGATCCTGTGTTGCAGCGCCTGCGACGGAGCTTGTGGGGCGTAGTGGGCTTGAGTGGGTTGGTGGCCCTGCTGTGGCCTCTGGGGTAGGCAGTTGGTTGGCTGTTTTTAGGATCCCGAACAGTGCACATCACTTCTGATCTGGCTCAAACCTTGCGACCCACCGCTGTGGCCATCGGGAACTTCGATGGCTTGCATCTGGGCCATCAGAAGGTGCTGCAGCCGATTCGAGATTCTCTTCAGGGGGTACGTACTGTCCTCACCTTTCATCCCCATCCCCAGGAAGTCTTGACGAGGCGGCCTCAGCTGTTGCTCACTCCCCCTGCCGAAAAGCTGGATCTGTTGGCGCAAATGGGCTTTGAGCAGGTGGTACTGCTCCCCTTCACCCCTGCATTTGCCTGCCAGCCCCCCCAAGAGTTTATCCAAACGGTACTTGAACAGGGCCTGCGCGTTCGCCATCTCAGCGTCGGTTGGGATTTTTGCTTTGGTCACCGTCGCTCCGGCAACGCCCAAACGCTCCAGGCTTGGGGATCCGAGCGCTGCATTCCGGTGGAGGTAATCCCGGAGACGAAACTCAACGGGGAACGGGTGAGCAGCTCTCGCATTCGAGCTGCCTTGGCGACTGGGGAGGTGTCCACCGCCGAAGCGCTCTTGGGTCGTCCTTACCGGCTAACGGGAGAAGTGGTGCAAGGGGATCAGCGGGGCCGACAACTGGGCTTTCCCACCGCCAACCTCCGCTTGCCTCCGGAGAAGTTTTTGCCCCGCGATGGGGTGTACAGCGTTTGGGTGGATGTGCCTGCTGCTGCGGCAGCTCTACCTGGGGTGATGAACATTGGCCATCGGCCCACCTTTGCCGGTTTACAGCACACCGTCGAGGTGCATCTATTGGATTGGACAGGAGATCTCTACAGGCAAGAGGTGCGGGTGGCGCTACGGGGCTTTATCCGCCCAGAGCGGAGATTTCCCACGGTGGCAGATTTGATTCAGCAAATTCAGCAAGATTGCCAAACAGCCCGCCAGCAATTGGGTTTGGCTGAGCAAGTGGGTATGGTGTAGGGGGATCTATGCCGAAGAGAGCTCGCAAGCGCCAAGGCTCACCCAGGCGCTGGTGCCATCTCGCCAGTATTCTTTTTTCCAGATGGGGGCGTTGTGCTTGAGGGTGTCGATGGCAAATTGGCAGGCAGCAAACCCTTCGGCCCGATGAGGGGTGCCCACCGCCACCAAGACGCTGATCTCGCCAATGCGCAGCTTGCCGATGCGGTGGTGGATGACCACACTGTTGGCATCTGGCCAGCGCTGCTGAATTTGTCGGGCAATATCGGCGAAGACCTTCAGGGCCATGGGCTCATAGGCTTGGTATTCCAGGTAATCGACAGGGCGGCCATTGGTGTTGTCTCGAACGGTACCGCTCATCACCACCACGGCCCCATTGCCCGGATGGTAGGCCTCTTGGTGGACACGGTCGATGGACAGGGGAGCCAGGGTAATCTGGAAGGAAGTCTTCAGGACGGTCAGGAGCATGACTCTAGTCAATAATAAGCTCAACTATACTGAAAATAATGTATAATATGTTCAGTACGGATTACTACCAGTTGATCTTTCTGTTTACTTTCGAGTCTGCCAACATGGTAGCCAAAGCAAAGCAGAAAATTGGTAGTAAGACGACACGGAAACTGCGCTTTGGGTATTCTACTCAAAGCTTTGCGGGATACCGCCATTCTGTTTGGACTCCGTCCCGCTAACGCGAATGGAAACAAACAGAATGCTATCGCTGCATAGTTGAACAGTGATGTTCAGCAGTGTTCAGCGTAAATGTATCAGATTCATGATGGCCCAATAAGGGATCCCCACAGCAATGCTATCGCTTCTGACCATTCCACCGTAGCTCCGTAGGTATCGCCCGTGTGTCCTCCCAACTGGCGGTAGATCCAGTAGCCCACGGCCCAAGCCCCCAGGGCGGATCCCAGCGTCCAGAGCAGCAAAGGGGGCCAAGCCAAGATCCCAGCCCAGCCCAACCCCCCGGTGATGGCCAGCACAAGCAGAGTGCCCGGCCACAGGGATCCCGGCAGGGAAGTGGAGTCTTTGAGGAAGCGGGCGGATCCCTGCTCTCGCAGATAGGGGTACAGGGCAATGGCGAGCAACTGGCCCCAACGCCCCCAGGCGGGCACCAGCAGCAAGAGGGGCCAAGCTCGAACGCTGCTCAGGGCAGCAAATTTCAGCAGCAGCAGCAGCACCAAGGCCAGTACCCCATAGGCCCCGGTGTGGCTATCGCTCATCACCTGCAGACGGCGACGGGATCCCTGCAAGTCAGATTTTTGTCCATCCTCAGTTGACCGTTCCGGATCCCCTTTGTAAGGATTCTTGTGGACATTGATCGCCAAGCCATCGGCAGTATCGGCCACCCCGTCCAGGTGTAGCCCACCGGTCAAGAGAACCCACAGGGCCAAGAGCAAAGCGGCCCGCACCGGATTGGGGAAAATCTGCAGCAGGATCCCAGCCAGGGAGAGGATCCCGCCCAGCAACACACCTACCCCTGGCAGCCAGGCGGCAATGCCCTCAAACGGCAAGTCTCCGACCCACCCCAGAGGCAGGGCCGTGTAGAAAGTCAAGGCTGCCCAGAAGCGCCGCAATCGCTCAGTCCTTGAGTCTGTGTAAAGGGATCCGCCAATCCAGCCCTCTGGGAGAGAAAATAGGAATCCTTGCGAACGGTGCGCCCCACCACAATGGTGAGCTTGACAATGGTGAGCTTGGCCACCAAAGCTCCGATGGCGCCCACCGCGGCCAACACCAGAAAGAGGGCTGCTTTTTCAGAAAGACTGGGATCCGCGGAGTCTGGTTCGAGTTCATGCTGAAGATCCTCCATCGCGCGGGTTGGCAGTTCCAACTCAGTCTGCCTTAGGGGGCCGGGAACTCTCTTGGATCCCTTGCCCCGGCTCTCCCTGAGAGCTAGAAGGAATGGGCCCCAGAGTCACCGGATGTATTCCTTCAACACGCTGTTGCGGTTGGGGTGGCGCAACTTGCGCAGAGCCTTAGCCTCGATCTGCCGGATTCGCTCACGGGTGACATTAAAGATCTGGCCGATTTCCTCCAGAGTTTTCATGCGGCCATCATCCAAGCCGTAGCGCAACTTCAACACATCCCGTTCGCGGGCGGTGAGGGTTTCCAAAACGCTTTCCAGATCTTCTCTGAGCAAGACTTTGGCCACCCGATCCTCCGGCGTCTCCCCATCCGACTCGATAAAGTCTCCCAGCCGAGAATCCTCTTCCTTGCCGATGGGGGTTTCCAAAGAGATGGGAAGCTGGGCCGACTTGGCGATAAAGCGCAACTTCTCGATGGTGATCTCCATGCGGGTGGCGATCTCCTCTTCGGTGGGCTTGCGGCCCAATTCCTGGGAAAGCAACTTGGTTACCTTTTTGATGCGGGAGATCGTCTCGTAGAGGTGGACAGGCAGGCGAATGGTGCGGGATTGGTCGGCAATGGCGCGGGTGATGGCCTGTCGAATCCACCACGTCGCATAGGTGGAGAACTTGTAGCCCTTCTCGTGGTCGAATTTCTCGGCTGCCCGAATCAGGCCCAGGGATCCCTCCTGAATCAAATCCTGAAAAGACAGGCCCCGGTTCATGTACTTTTTGGCGATGGACACCACCAAACGCAGATTAGACTGCACCATCTTTTCTTTGGCCCGCCGCCCCCGATGCAACCGCCGCCGAAATTCCGGCAAGGACATCTTGACCTCTTCTGCCCAGAGGGTGTCCGGCACCTCTTCTGGGTCTGACCAGAGGCCCATACGCTGAAAAACGGCCTCGCGAGCGCGCTCTAGCTCCAGCAGATCGGCAATTTTTCGGGCTAGCTCGATTTCTTCATCGGCCCGCAGCAGCCGGATACGCCCAATTTCTTGCAAATAGACCCGGATAGAGTCATCGGTGTAGGGCTTTTTCTTACTGGCCGCCTTGCGCTTTGAGCGACCTTTGGCACCGGCGGCGGCAGTCTCTCCATCCTCCTCTGCTGCCTCTTCGTCGTCGTCATCCTCATCAAAAGCATCAGTGTCACCGGTATCCAGTTCGCTCTCGAGGGTATCTGTCTCCGTGTCCAACTCCAGGGTGCCAGAAGGTGGATTTTCCAGATCCGATTCGAGAAGAGCTGTTTTACCCGATTTCACCAATTCCTTTGCTTGAGCCATGCTGAGTTCCTCGTGATCCTAATCACAGACAACTAAAGGTGACTAAGGGAGCTTAGACGCCAAAGGGAGAGGAGCAAGTTGCAGCCCTGCTGCATCCCACAACGCCAGAGTGAGGGAGCCGATATCCGCAAGCCAAAGCCTGAGTTGCCCTAGGCAAGCCTGCCCGCTTCTGGATAACCGATTGCTCGGGTCAATCTGGAAGCAGATATCGCTCATGGGGCTCAACTGAACTGGCGCAAGACCCGTCATCTTGGTGGGCGGAACCTCTCAAGATGGCGAGAGGTGGATCTTTCTCTTCGCCAATCCTGCGACGGGGTGCGAGGCACTTCACTGGGGGGGCGGAACATTCAGCACCTCAACCACTCCAACCTGCGAGGAGAAGATCGCTCTACAGCAGGCGGCAAGTGACCCTGGGAGGAACACTTGCGAGCAACTGTAGCCGTTCACACCAAAACGTCTTCCCTAAATTAGCCCGACCTGGGGGAAACAGCAACGGGGCAGGCAAAGAAAATGTTAAATTCGCCTCAACAATGGCCAGAATGGAAGCCCTGGCCAGGGATCCATCCTTCGGCCTAGTCCGGGCAAATGGCTCGATGCTAACTTAAATCAGACTCTAGGTCGATGACACCCTGCCTGACTTTGACTTCTATGACCCATCCCTTCCTGCAGCATCTCCAGGAACGTGTGATTGTCTTTGATGGGGCGATGGGATCCTCCCTCCAGGCCCAGAACCTGACGGCAGCGGATTTTGGTGGGCCGGAGCTGGAGGGTTGCAACGAGATGCTGGTGCTGACCAAGCCGGAGGCGGTGGAGCGGGTACACCGCGGCTTTCTGGAAGTGGGGGCCGACGTTGTTGAGACCAATACCTTTGGGGCTACCTCCATCGTTTTGGCCGAGTACGGGATCCCGGAAAAAGCCTACGAGCTGAACGTGGCGGCGGCGCGACTGGCCAAGCGGGTAGCAGCCGAGTTTGCGACGCCGGAAAAGCCCCGTTTTGTGGCCGGCTCCATTGGCCCCACCACCAAGCTGCCCACCCTGGGGCACATCAGCTTTGATGAGATGCGGGCTGCCTACGAGGAGCAGGTGCAGGGGCTAGTTGACGGTGGGGCGGATCTGCTGATCATCGAGACCTGCCAGGACATTTTGCAGACCAAGGCGGCCCTGGTGGCCGTGCAGCAGGAGTTTGCCCGACGCGGGATCCGCCTGCCGGTGGTGGTGTCCCTCACCTTTGAGGTGCAGGGGACAATGCTGGTGGGCACGGAGATCGGGGCGGCCCTGGCCATCCTGGAGCCCTATCCCATCGATGTGCTGGGCCTCAACTGCGCCACCGGCCCAGACAAGATGGTCGAACACATCCGCTATCTGTCCCGCCATTCTCCTTTCCCCATCTCCTGCATCCCCAACGCTGGCCTGCCGGAAAACATCGGCGGCAAAGCCCACTACAAGCTCACCCCGGAGCAGTTGCGCTTCCACCTGGAGCATTTTGTGCGGGATCTGGGGGTAGCGGTGGTGGGAGGGTGTTGCGGCACCCGTCCCGAGCACATCGCCGCCTTGGTGGAAGCCGTGCAGGGGTTGCGGCCCAAACGTCGTAGCATCGAACGGATCCAGGCTGCTGCCTCGATCTACACGCCCCAGCCCTACCTGCAGGACAACTCGTTTTTAATCATCGGCGAGCGCCTCAACGCCAGCGGCTCCAAAAAGATGCGGGAGCTGCTCAACGCCGAAGACTGGGACGGCCTGGTGGCCCTAGCGCGGGAGCAGGTGCGGGAGGGAGCCCACATCCTGGACGTGAATGTGGACTACGTGGGCCGGGATGGCGTGCGGGATATGCGGGAGCTGGTCTCGCGGCTGGTCACCCAAATCCAAATCCCCCTGATGCTGGACTCCACCGATTGGCAAAAGATGGAGGCGGGCCTCAAGGTGGCGGGAGGCAAATGTCTGCTCAACTCCACCAACTACGAGGATGGGGAAGAACGTTTCCTAAAGGTGCTGGAGCTGGCCAAAACCTACGGCGCCGGGGTGGTCATCGGCACCATCGACGAAGAGGGCATGGCCCGCACCGCCGACAAGAAGTTCCAGATTGCCGAGCGCGCCTATCGCCAGGCGGTTGAGTACGGGATCCCGCCCTACGAGATTTTCTTTGACCCTTTGGCCTTGCCCATTTCCACCGGCATCGAGGAAGACCGGGCCAACGGGGCAGCCACCCTGGAGGCCATCCGCCGTATCCGCCAGGCTTTCCCGGAGACCCACATTCTCTTGGGCATTTCCAACATCTCCTTTGGGCTCTCGCCGGCAGCCCGCGTGGTGTTGAACTCGGTGTTTTTGCACGAGTGCCGCGAGGCCGGCCTGGATGCCGCTATCGTCAGTGCCGCCAAGATCCTGCCCCTGAACAAGATCCCCGCAGAGCAGCAGCAGGTGTGTCGGGATCTGATCTGGGATCGGCGGCAGTTTAACGCCGTTCGCGTTAGCGGGACGGAGTCCTCGGGCATTTGCACCTACGATCCCCTGGCGCGGCTGACGGAGCTGTTTGCGGGCGTTTCCGGGAAGGAACTGCGCTCTGGCGGATCTTTTGCAGATTTACCCCTGGAGGAGCGGCTGCGGCGGCACATCATCGACGGCGAGCGGATTGGCCTGGAAGAAACCTTGGCAGAGGCGCTGCAGAACTATCCTCCCCTGGAGATCATCAACACCTTTTTGCTGGATGGCATGAAGGAGGTGGGGGAGCTCTTCGGCGCTGGCAAAATGCAACTGCCCTTTGTGCTGCAATCGGCAGAGACCATGAAAGCGGCGGTGAAATACCTGGAGCCCTTCATGGAAAAGGTGGGAGGGGAAGTGTGCAAAGGCACTCTTTTGATTGCCACCGTCAAGGGGGATGTCCACGATATTGGCAAAAACTTGGTGGACATCATCCTCACCAACAACGGCTACAGGGTAATTAACTTGGGCATCAAGCAGCCGGTGGAAAACATCATCGAAGCCTATGAAAAGAGCAAGGCCGACTGCATTGCCATGAGCGGCCTGTTGGTAAAATCCACCGCCTTTATGAAGGAGAACTTGGAGGTGTTTAACGAGCGGGGCATCACGGTTCCCGTCATTTTGGGAGGGGCTGCCCTCACCCGCCGCTTTGTGGAAGAAGACTGCCGCCAGACCTACAAAGGCCAGGTGATCTATGGCCGCGACGCCTTTACTGATCTGAACTTTATGGATCGGCTGATGCAGGCCAAAGCTGCCGGACGCTGGGACGACCGGCTGGGTTTTCTGGATGACTTGGAGCAGGGATCCCCCTCTGCCAATGGCCAGAAAGAGGCTTCTTGGGTTCCAGAGGAAACGGATCCCAGCCTGCCCCCTGCGGAGACCACCGTGGGAGCTGCTCCCGCCCTCACCCTCTCCGAGTCCCAAGACACCCGCCGCTCTGAAGCCGTTGCCCTGGAGACCGAGCGACCCATCCCGCCTTTCTGGGGATCCAAACTTCTCGCCTCGGATCAGATCCCCTGGCCGGAAGTCTTCTTCTACATCGACAAGCAGGCCCTGGTGGCCGGACAATGGCAGATTCGCAAGCCCCGCGACCAGTCGGCGGAGGAGTTTGCCGAGTTTATCGCCACCCAGGTGGAGCCGGTGATCGAGCGCTGGAAAGAGCGGATCCTGGCAGAAGATCTGCTGCACCCCCAAGTGGTCTACGGCTATTTCCCGGCGCAGGCGGAAGGAAATACTCTAATCCTGTTCGACCCGGCCAGCTTCCCGGAGCTGTTTGCCCTGGAGCCAGGCTCCACCACCTATTTCCAACTGCCGACGGTCGAGCGGCCCCAGCTTTCTCCCCAGGTGCGGGAATTGGCCCGCTTCACCTTCCCCCGCCAAAAGAGCGGCCACCGCTACTGTATCGCCGACTTCTTCGCCGCTCGCTCCACTGGCCTAGTAGATGTCTTCCCCATGCAGGCGGTCACGGTAGGGGCAGAAGCCACCGCCTATGCCCAGCGCCTCTTTGCCGAGGGCCAGTACACCGACTACCTGTATTTCCACGGCCTGGCTGTGACCCTGGCGGAAGCCCTGGCGGAATGGTGCCATGCCCGCATCCGGCGGGAGCTGGGGTTCGGCCACGAAGATAGCCCCGACATCCGCAAGATCCTGCACCAGGGCTATCGGGGATCCCGCTACAGCTTCGGCTATCCCGCCTGCCCCAACATCGCCGACCAACGGGTTCTGCTGCAGGTGCTCCAGGCCGAGCGCATTGGCCTCACCATGGACGAAAGCGATCAATTGGATCCGGAACAGTCCACCACCGCCATCGTTGCTTACCATCCGGCAGCCCGCTACTTCAACACTTAGGCTTAGCTTGTCGGGGTGTGGGGGTAGCTAAGCCCCGCACTGTACTCGTAGAGTCAGTGTCGGGATACAGATACCCCCACATGGTGTATGATGGGAGTACTTGCACAAAACGGCTTTTGCCGGAATCTGGTGCAACTACGCGGTAGGGCATTCCGTGTCTGCTCGTGGAGGGTTCTTGCGTAGGCTCCCCGTTCGCGTCAGCGGTGCGTAGCACTTTGAAGCGAGAAGCCCACGCTGTACCCGTAGGGTCAGCGATGGGAGTATGTCACGCCCTCATCTCCAACCTCTCTCAGGGGGAGAGGGGGAACTGTCGAGAACGGCTAGCGGGATCCCAGGCGGGAGCGGCTGTTCGCGTCAGCGGTGCGGAGCACTCCGCAGGGGGAAGCCCACGACCAAGATCAAGGTAACCAGAATGATCAAGGTGGAGAGGGCATTGATTTCCGGGGTAACTCCTCGTCGCGCCGTGCTGTAGATCAAAATTGGCAAGGTCAGGCTCTCCGGCCCACTGGTAAAAAAGGAGATGACAAAATCATCTATCGAAAGGGTAAAAGCCAGCAAAGCGGCAGCTTGGATCCCTGGCATGGCCAAGGGCAAGGTGACATAGCGTAGCTTTTGCCAGGTGTTTGCATAGAGGTCATAGGCTGCTTCTTCCAGGGCGGGATCCAAAAGTTGGAGACGGCTGCGCACCACAATAGCCACAAAAGCAATCTGAAACGTAATGTGGGCCAAGATCATCGTCCCCAAGCCCAGCTCAAAGAGGCCCGTGTAAAAGCGCACAAACTGGTAGAATAGCAGCAGCGCGATGGCCATCACAATATCGGGGACGATCACCGGCAACAGCATCAGCCCCTGCAGGATCTTTTTACCGGGGAAGCGATAGCGATACAGCCCATAGCCCAGCAGGGATCCCAGCAGCGTGCTGACCAGCGTGCTGACCAACGCCAGGACGAGGGTATTTTGCGTGGCCTGCCAGACCAGGGCATTCTGAAACAGGGAAAGGTACCAATCGAAGGTAAAACCTGTCCACGCCAGGCCAAAGCGGGCTCGGTTAAAGGAGTAGACGGCGATCAGCAGAATTGGCAGGTAGAGAAAGCCATAGATGGCATAGCTGACTCCCCGCAGCCAGGTGGGTATCCTTGCCAACATTCGCGTGTGCTATCTCAGTTGCGTCTATCCCACTGTAGAGCAGGCTGCCAAAATTGCAGCAACTCCCTAGGCTTTATACATCAGCCTGCAACCCTGTCTATCACGCCAAAGTCCGTTATCAATGGGATATCAATGTGAGGTTATCTGTGGCTGGATTTGTTGAATTGATGATGGGATCCCTGAAGCTGTAAAGACGGCAATCAAAGAACGTGAGCCAAACGAAATGTTTTGCTGTTCGCGTTAGGGGGACGGAGTCCTTGCCTTATTCGGGCAACCCGATACCTGTGACTGGGAAATTGGCAGCACAGGCATTCCCCAACGCCGGCAGTGGGCACTTCCGCGAGGATTGCTAAACTTAGGCTCGGAGTGGTGTGAAAAAGCTGCAACCCATGCCCAAAAGCAGTTCTGGTCGTCTTCGAGAAAAACAAAATCCAGAGGAACCGCACGCGAAAACCAAGGGTATGTCTCGGCCTGTCGGTCGCGTCAGCGGGACGGAGTCCAAACCGTTGCGGTGGGGCAATACAGCCTACTGGGAGGCGGTTGGGTTGATGTTGCTAGGGATCCTGCTGATCGTTTATCGCTGGCGGGGCACCCTGCTGATGTTGATCAATCCCGGCTATGTGAATGTGGCGTTGTTGGCTGGGCTGTGTCTGTTGGGCTTGGGGATTGGCCGTTGGCGAGGAGCCAAAGTTGCCTCTTCTGAAGTCCATGCCTCACTATTGGGGCCGCGGCTGGGCGCAGGACTGTTGATCCTGACGGCCCTGCTGGGGTTTTGGGTCGAGCCACGACCACTCTCCAGCCAAACTGCCCTCAACCGAGGGGTATCTCCCTATCTGGGGGTATCTCGTAGCCAGCCGCAGGCTTTTCGCCCCAAGCTCGACCCCCGTCAGCGAACTCTGCTGGACTGGGTGCGCACCTTGGATGTTTACCCGGATCCCTACACCTATGAAGACCAGCCGGTGCGGGTGCAGGGGTTCGTCATTCCTGACGAGCGACCCGACCACTTTGTTATTGCTCGGTTTTTGGTTAGCTGCTGTGCTGCCGATGCTTACCCCGTGGGCTTGCCGGTGCGCTGGCCAGAGGCAGAGCAGTTAACTGCCGACAGTTGGCTGCGTCTGGAGGGGCGCATGGCCGTGGAGCAGCGGGATGGCCAATCTCAGTTGGTAATCGCTGCCGAGCAGGTGGAGCCGATACCGGTGCCGGCCAATCCCTACGCCGACGAGTGAGAGTAGGCGCTCAGATATCGGTTTCGCTCAGCTTAGCGCTCAGGTAATCGAAGGGCTCGGCCACAAAGCTATAGTCTTCGCCGGAGCCAAGCAGCTCCAGGGTGCGGGTTTTCATGTTTTGGATCCCAATCACCGTCGGGGCGATGGGCACACCGAGGGAGTTGTAGGTCTCCCGCAAGCCCGCCAACACCCGCTCATCCAGAATACTGTTATCGGCAGCCACCAGCGCGTAAGAAGCGTAGCGCAAGAAGTAGTCCATATCCCGCAAACAGGTGGCATAGCGGCGGGTGGTGTAGGCGTTGCCTCCCGGACGAATGAGATCTGGCACCTGGGCGAACATGGCCGCAGCAGCCGTTTTGACGATATCCACTGAGTTGAGATTGATCACGTTCACGGCCTTGATGCGCCGCAGCCCCGAGTCATAAAAAGCCTTGAGCGCATCCATTGCCTCCCGATCCAAGTAGCGGCCCGTCAGGTCGTAGGTTTTGATCAGCGTGGTTACGGCATCCCGCATATCCCCAGCTCCATTCTTGTGACTTTATTTTGTAAAGTAGCTTGAGATGAAAAAATGAGAAGAGATTTTGCCGGACAACATCCAAAGGTCAACCTTGGAAAATCGAGCCAGAGCCCGGCAACGGCGACGCTTCAGGCTCCCCTTCGCCCTCAGAAGTTTAGCATGCAGGGGTTTCTTTCCCGCTTCCCCCTGAGACAATGGCAAATGTTGTTACGAAAATGTAACTTTTCTGCAACACTCTAGGGATCCGGCGACAACACCCGCAGCGGCTTGAGCTGACCTGCCTGACCGTACCCCAAGCCCAAAAACTTGCCCTCCTCATCCAGCACCCGCAAAGTAGGGGCACCGATAATGGGCCGGTCGAGGGGAATGGCCTGACCCTGCAGCCACTGCTTCGCTTCGGCGGAAGAGAGCTGTACCGCACCCCAATCGGCAAATCCCCACTCAATGGGCAGCAGGGCAGCAGCGGGATCCGCGGATCCCTGCCATTTCTCCAGGGGCAGGCTTTCTGCGATGCGAAAGGGGCCACTTTGCAGCCGTCGCAGCCGGCTCATCAGCCCTCCACAGCCCAATTTTTCCCCCACATCGCGGGCAAGGGCACGGATATAAGTGCCGGGGCCACAGGCAATTTCTAGATCCACTTCCGGAAAGTCTCCGGCTCGCCAGCCCAGGATGCGCAGTTGCCGAATGACCACCCGTCGGGGTTCCAACTGGAGTTCCGCAGCCTCCACGCCGGCACGGGCCAACTGGTAGAGCTTTTTCCCCTGCCGCTTAAGGGCGCTGTAGAGGGGCGGCACCTGCCAGATCTCGCCGGTAAACTCCCGCAAGCACTGCTCCACCTGCTCGCGACTCAACCCAGGACAAGGGGATCCCAACCGGATCTGCCCTTCAGCATCGTCGGTGTCGCTACGCTGTCCAAATCGGAAGGTTGCTTGATACACCTTATCCCCCGACAAAAACGACAAAAAGCGTGTTGCCCGTCCCACCGCAATCGGCAAAACCCCCGTTGCCGCCGGATCCAAGGTGCCCCCATGCCCCACCTTGCGGGTGCGCAAGACCTGCCGCACCACTGCCACACAGTCGTGGGAGGTGAGCCCCGCCGGCTTGTCCAGGTTGAGAAAGCCCTCCAGGGATCCCATGCCAGGCATAATATGCATCAACAGTTAAGATTTGTAACTGAGCTGCCCCAGCGCTTAACATGGGGTTAACTTCCGTCTCCAAGTTTGAAGCACCTATGGCTCAGTCTGACCTGTTCTTTCAGCCTATCTGGCAACGCCTCCTGATGATTGCCCCCTTTTTCCTGTGGGGCTCGGCGATGGTGGTGATGCGAGATGCCCTCTCCGAGACCACCCCCCTCTTCATTGCCATTCTGCGGTTGCTGCCGGCAGGGATCCTGGTTCTGGCCTTTCGGCTCTGGCAGGGGCGGGGTTCTGCGTCTCACGCCTGGCATCCCAGAGGGCTGCGCGGCTGGCTATGGGTGTTGGCGTTTGCGCTGGTGGATGGCACATGTTTTCAGGGATTTTTGGCCCAAGGGCTGAAAGAGACAGGGGCGGGCCTGGGATCCGTGCTCATTGACTCGCAGCCGCTGGCGGTGGCTCTGATGGCCACCTGGTTTTACCGCGAGCGGATGGGATCCCTAGGCTGGCTGAGCCTGGGGCTGGGGGTTTTCGGCATTGGCCTCATCGGCCTATCCGGCGAGGGATCCCTGCAGTTGGGGGCCGGCGTCGTTTGGATGTTGATGGCCTCCCTGTCGATGGCCATCGGCACCGTGATGATGCCCAAGGTGGCGGAGGTGGCGGATCCGGTGCTGGCGACGGGCTGGCACATGGTGTTGGGCAGCCTGCCCTTGATCCTGCTGTCGGGACTGACGGAGACTCAGCAATGGCAACACCTGAGCGGGATCCACTGGCTGGGCCTCCTCTACGCTTCGGTGATGGGGAGCGCCTTGGCCTATGCCCTCTTCTTCTATTTCGCCTCCCAGGAAAACCTCACCGAGTTCAGCTCCCTGACCTTCCTCACCCCCATCTTTGCCCTGCTGTTTGGCAGCACCTTTCTGGGGGAATCGCTGACGCGGCTGCAATGGCTGGGAGTGGGCATCACTCTGGTCTGTGTGTACTTGATTAACCACCGGCAAGAATGGCAGGAGCGCCTCCACCTGGGCTGGAAAGGGATCCTCTCGGAGCTGGGTTTAGACTGGCTGGTGAGCGCCTTCAGCACCGTCGAGATCCGCGATGGCAACCCCGACTGATCCCATCAAAGCTTGGGCAGGGATCCCTTAGGGGGGCAAGAACCCCATGGCCTCTCTCACCCTTTGTAGCGTTTGCTCGGCGATGGCCCGGGCCTTAGCGGCATTCTCCCGAATCAGAACGAGCAGGTGGTCGGGGTTGCTCCACAGTTCCCGGTAGCGCTGCTGAATGGGCTCCAGGGCAGCGATGATGCTGTCGGCAAGGAGGGGCTTGAACTGCCCCCACCCCATCTCGGCACACTCAGCCGCCACCACCTCCTTGCTTTTGCCGGAGGTGAGCATGTAAATCGTCAACAAATTGTGGGCTTCGGGACGAGCCGGATCGTCAAAAGTAATGCCCCGAATGGGGTCGGTCTTGCATTTTTGGATCTTCTTGCGGATGGTATCTGGGTCATCCAGCAGATGGATACGGCTGAAATCCGAGGGATCCGACTTGGACATCTTGCGCGTACCATCGGTCAAGCTCATTACCCGCGCCCCCTCCGGACGAATCAGGGCCTCCGGGATCAGAAACACCTCTCCAAAACGGTCATTGAAGCGGCGAGCGATGTCCCGACACAGCTCAATATGCTGCCGCTGATCCTCCCCCACCGGCACATACTTGGGTTGGTAGAGCAAAATATCCGCCGCCTGCAAAATCGGGTAGCTGAACAAGCCAACGCTGGTCTCCTCTCCCTGTTTTTCTTTCTTCTCCTTGTATTGGATCATGCGCTCCGCCCAGTTCATGGGGGTGATGGTGTTGAACAGCCAGGCCAGCTCCGTATGGGCAGGCACGTGGGACTGGACGAATAGCACGCAATGCTCCAGGCTGAGACCGCAGGCCAAATAAAGGGCAAACAGCGAACGGGTACGCTCCCTCAGCAGCTTGGGATCCTGAGGGACGGTGATGGCGTGTTGATCGACGATGCAAAAAAAGTTCTCGTAGTGCTCCTGCTCGGCCACCCAATTCTTAATCGCCCCCAAGTAATTGCCCAAATGCAGTTCGCCAGAGGGCTGAATGCCAGAAAGGGTGCGCGGCTTGGCCATAGGGAAAGCAGATCTCAAACGCCAACAAGACGGAGGACAAGAGCAAGGAAAGTCTTTTTCAGGATATCAAGAGAGGCGCAACCCGTTGGTTCATGATGGAAAAAAGACGCCCAACCCCACACCATGTTAGACTCAGAACCCGAACTGTTACGTGCTGCCAACCACTATGTGCTGCTGATCCCGGGCTTGCCGGAGCAATTTCTCAGCCCTGAGGAATTGCAGGAGTTTCTCGTGCGGCTGTTGCAGGAACATCCCCACCTGGTGGATGCAGATCTGGCCCGCTATCCCACCCCTCAAGCGCAGGCACAGCGGCTGATCGACACCGCCTGTGAGCTCGAGGTTTGCCCCGGCGAAACCGTGCAGTGGCATCCTGTGCGCCTGAGCAAGCGCTCCTCGACACGGTCTTAACAGGCTCGGAAGTTCCTTGGCCAAGCCGTTTGCAGCCTCGTTGCAGCAGCGTTGCAGTTCCCCTCCCGCAGGCATAGCAAAAACCTCACCAGAGGTGGGGCGGGCAGTACGGGGTTGTGTTTCGGATCCCGCCTTGGGCGTGATACAACGCAAGAGTAGAGATCCTTAGTCCTAAACTTAAAAGGGGTCAGCCATGCCGCGCAGCATGAAGAACGACAACTTCATTGACAAGACCTTCACCGTCATGGCCGATCTAATTCTGAAACTGCTGCCAGGGGTGAGTTCCGAGGAAAAGAAAGCCTTTGCCTACTACCGGGATGGCATGGCCGCTCAGAGCGAAGGAGAATACGCCGAGGCCCTAGAAAACTACAGAGAAGCCCTCGCCCTCGAGCAAGGGGAAGAAGACCGCAGCTACATTCTCTACAACATGGGCCTGATCTACCAGAGCAACGGCGAGCTTGACAAAGCCCTCGACCACTACCACCAAGCTCTGGAGTTAAACCCAAGACTTTGCTCTGCCCTGAACAACATTGCCGTATTGCTGCACCACAAGGGCGAGCTGAGCCTGCAAGCCGGGGATGAGGAAACAGCAGAGGCCCTGTTCAACGAGGCTGCCCAGTACTGGATTCGGGCCATTCGCATTGCCCCCAACAACTACATCGAGGCCCAAAACTGGCTGAAAACCACCGGGCGCGCCAACCTGGAGGTGTACTGAGCTTTCCTGCAGAAGGACTCCGTTCCGCTAACGCGAACGGTTGATCTCGGCTACCCTGGGCTAAGTCAAGTCGATAATCTGGGAGCCGGAGGAGAGGATGCTGAAACGGGAAGAAGTCCAACATGTTGCTCACTTGGCTCGTCTGGAGCTGACCGAGGAGGAAGAGATCCAGTTCACAGAGCAGCTAGCAGACATCTTGGCCTATGTGGAGCAACTGAAGGAGCTGGACACGGAGGGGGTAGAGCCCACCTTTCACGTCCTGGACATGGAACTGCCCACCCGCCCCGATGAAGTCGAGCCCTACCCGGATATCGAAGGGATCCTGGCCAACGCCCCTGACCGGGCAGACATGTTCTTCAAGGTGCCCCGCATTTTGGAAGGGGAAGACTGACATGGGTCGGCAGGGATTCGAACCCTGGGCCAATCGGTTAAAAGCCGAGTGCTCTACCGCTGAGCTACCGACCCAAGTTTGCAGCTTTGTCATATTAGCAAAGCTTCTGTCACATTCGCAAAGGTTCTGGCCGTATCCCCAAAAATCTTGCTATGCTGGACTCAAGTCAACCCTGGGGCTGTAACGGTTTCGACGGGGTGGCGAACATGGGTTCATGAGGCAGGTCGGGATTGAGCTTATCCCGTTACCACCAGGCTCAAAAAAGTACGTGCGAACAACGTCGTACCCTTTGCTCGTAAAGCAGCTGCTTTGGCTGCCTAAGGCTCAGTAACCGAAAACTTACTCTGAGCTCGAGGATCTGCTCACGACCCCGTTAAGTGGGCGGATCACAACCCCAACGGGTGCAGCTCTCTACTCTGGCTCCGTCGAGGGAGAGACCAAGATTAGGCGGAGAACTCCCATCGCTGGGATCCAAACGGCGATCCCCGCCTCGAGGGTCAAAGAGGCTAAACCTGTGAATGAGTGATCCCTCAGTACCCATCTCGGACACGGGTTCGACTCCCGTCAGCTCCATCTCCCAGCAGTTAACTACGAGTCAAAAACTGCCAGCTTTCAGCCATGCCCTAGGAGCAGATCCTGCTCAGTTTCTAAAGGTTTTACGGAGCGTGGGCGAGTTTGATGACAAGGTGCCGGTTTTTGTCCACCGCAACCCAGCCCTGCTGGCGAAAGCGGTTTAGGAGACGGGTAATGGTGACTCGGGTAGTGCCGATGGCATTGGCCAAGTCCTGGTGGGTAAGGCGCACTTGCAGGCGCACCCCTGTTGCAACCGGGGATCCCAGCTCCACAGCCAAAAGGGAGAGCAACTGGCGCAGCCGATCCTCTACCCGCCGCCGTCCGGCCAAGGCGAGCAATGCTTCGGTTTGGCGCAGCCGACGCACCACCTGCTTGAGCAGCCCTTGACTCAGGATCTCTGAGGCTTCCACCTCTGCTGCCGGCAGCCGCAGCACATCAACTGCCGTCAAAGCCTTAGCTTGGTAGGGATCCAGCATCGTCAGCGGGGATCCCAGGGGCATGGAGGGGCCGGCAAACCCCAACAACGCCTCACCGCCATTGGGATAGAGGGTGGTCAACTGTACCACGCCCCGACAGACGATCACCCATTCCTCAGGAAACAGAGGGATAACCTGGCCAGGAGTGTAGGGGGATAAACTGCGGCTGCGGTAGAGGTCTTCCAGCAGTTGGCGCTCCCGTGTGGACAGGCCGGCAGCAAAATGGCTAGGCATCGCTTCAGGCATAGGCTGGCTCCGCTAGGAAAACTGGGCGCACCAGTCGTTGGGCTCCCCCTTGCAAACCAACAGCAATGGGCTGGCCGTCAATGCTGAGGTTGGGGCATGAGATAAGTGTTCCCGACAACACCTTAGCGCTTGCCTCCCAGTCTGAAGTAAAGGCAAGGTTATGTCCAGGTTAAGTGTAGCTGCCCCGAGAGAATAAAGACAAAAGGGGAACCAGGCAAAGCTGCAGGGATCCTAATCCGCTAGGATCGAAACCAGGGTGCTCCGCACCGTCGACGCGAAAGTGCTCAAGCTTTCAGGAGATCTGTCGTGACGCTGATGGTTCGTGTGATTACCCCCGACCGCACGGTTTGGGATGCCCCCAGCGAGGAAGTGATCCTCCCTGCCACTTCGGGCCAATTGGGCATTCTCACTGGGCACGCCCCCCTCTTGACCGCCATCGGCAATGGCGTTATGCGGGTCAAAGCCGATGGAAAGTGGTTGGCCATTGCGGTCATGGGCGGATTTGCAGAAGTCGAAAATAACGAGGTAACCGTCCTGGTCAACCGAGCAGAGCGGGGTGAAAAAGTGGATAAGGCAGCGGCTCAGGCCCTCTTGGACGAAGCAAGCAAAGTTTTGAATACCAGCAGCGACAAGCAAGAGCGCTTGCAAGCCAAGTTGGATCAACAGCGAGCCAGGGCCTTGATCCAAGCTGCCGAGATGGGCAGCAAGACTGGAAGCTGACCCTGTCCCGGCGCGGGATCTGCAGATGGAGCTAAATGTCCTTTTCGCGCCAGCGGCGCGGAGCGCTTTGCATCAGCATGAGTGCGGGAGTATGTCACAACAGCTCAAGTTGGAATAGAACTGTTTCGTCGCGGTATCCATAGCACCCCTCTCCTTTTGGAAGAAGGGCTGGGAGTGAGGGAGAAAGGCTCAAGTCAAAGGCTGCCAATGGCCCGTTTCAGTTGTACCAGGGCGCGATTGTAGGCGATTACAGCATTGGAAAGGTTGCCACGGGCAGTGGTGAGGGCAGCTTCAGCATTGATCACCTCCGTTTGGGTGCCCACCCCCGCTTGCAGGCGCAGCCGGGCCAAGCGCAGGCTCTCTTCTGCTGAGGCAATTGCCACTTTGGCCGAGTCGATCTGTTCGCGGCTGGAGCTGAGGGTCAGGAAGGCTTCTTCCACCCCCCGCTGGATTTCATTGCGGGTGCCGACGAAGTTGCTCACGGCCACCTGTCCATCGATCTGGGCTTGGCGGGCTTGGGCAGCCGCTTCTCCTCCATCGAACCAAGTCAAGCTGAAATTGGCTCCCACCGAATAGCCAACATCAAAACTGTTGCGGCTGGCGTTGAAATCGTTAACGGCATCGAGGCTGGCGAATAAGCCAATTCGGGGGCCATTGCGGGCCTGTGCCAGGCGCAGGCGGCTTTGGGCCTGCTCCAATTCTCGGCGTCGGCGCTCCAATTCCTGTCGTTGGGCAAAGGCAGCAATGATGGTCTCTTCCAGGCTGAGATCCCACTCTCCCATCGGCTCAATGCGGTCGCTGGCCAACACGTCGGTGGGGCTGGGAAAATTCAGCAGTTCGGCCAGGCGGCGGCGATTCAGTTGCTGGGTGTTCTGGGCCACCAGCAAGGTTTGTCGATTGTTGGCCAATTCCGTCTCTGCCTGGAGAATCTCAAAGCGGGTACCCAGCCCGGCCCGTTCTCGGGCTTGAGCATCCCGCAGGGTGGCTTCGGAACTTTCGACGGCAGCTTGGCTGATGGCAACCCTGGCATCTGCGCTTTGCAGATCGTAGTAGGCATTGGCCACAGCTTGTTTGACCGTCTGCAGCGTTTGCTCCAGCTGCAGTTGGGCGATGCGCAGCGCTTCTTGGGCCAGCTTCAGGTTTTGCTCCCTGAGGCCACTGTCAAAAGCGGTATACTCCACCCGCACCACACTGGCCGAGAGGGTATGGGATTCGCGCCTTGGCCCACCACCCGGAGAGGGAGCCTCACTGTACTGGTAGTTGGCACGGCTGGAGAGGGTGGGAGCAAAGGCAGCTTGAGCCAGGGCTACCCCGGCCTCGGCCCGCTCGACGGCCAGTCTGGCCTGCTGCACAGCCGGGTTCTGGGCAACGGCGATCTCCAGAGCTTCTTCCAAAGACAAGCCCTCCCTGCGCTCAATGCGCACCTGCAAGGGGGATTGGGGCACCACCAATTCTTCAGCCGTCAAAGCCCCCTTTAGAGTCAGGTCAGCCGCAGGGGTGGAGTCAGCAGGGTTGGGGGGAATCGATAGGGTGGGGGGGGGTGGGGGGGTGAGGATTTCGCGGCTGTTGGGCAGAGCAGAGGCAGCGGAGCTGGGAGCTTCTGGCTGAGCAAGAGCAGGGACAGCCCAGAGCAGGCTCAACAGTAGGCCACAGGGGGCAGAACAGGCAAGGTTCAACTGGGATCCCGCCGAGTTTGTCTGCCGTTGAGGAAGTTGAAGCGGATCCCTGGCTCCATTTTGCATCGCCATCGTGCGGTCATTCTCAACATCACCCCTAGCAGTATCGCAAAATGAAGGACAAAGATAAGACGGTTTTCCGCAGGCTCGCTGGCTGCCCTGTTCGGGCCAGTGGAAGCGAGTCCTCGCATTTGCCCCTGCAACGATGAGGCCGACCTGCGTCTGCCAGGAGCTCCGAGCACGGGCGGGACTCCTCTACACTCAGCAGAGACGCTTGGATTGAGACCGAGTCGATTTAGATTTAGACTCAGTTTAGAATGGTGGGGCCATCTGTCCGTGATGGCGGGGGTGGGTGTTGTGGGTGATGAAAGGGGGCAAGGTGGCAGACTCTCAGAGCACGCCCAAGCAAGGGGAGACCTCTTCCGGTCGGGATCGGGCCTCGCGGCCGAAAAAAAGTAAGCCAAGCCCTTCTGCCCAGTCCGGGGATTTGGGAACCTCAGAAGCAAGAGCGCGGCCAAAACAGGCCGATAGCACTCCGCGCCGTGCGGAGCAGCAGGAGATTTTACAAGATCACCCTTCTGGCTTGAACCCGCCCAAAAATCTCTCTATACTGCAGGGAACTTTATCATTTGCTCCCGCTTCTTCATCTCTCCTTCAATCTATGCGTGCTCCTTCCTCAGGCGACTTGGATCCCATCCTTTCAGAGACTCATGCGGGCTGTTCAGCATCCGAGCCGGATCCCAGCACGGAGCGCCATTTGGCCCTGAGGCAGCAACAGCCCTTGGAGAGCCGTCTGCTCAAAGCCGAAGCCGAGCTCCAAGAGCGGCGAGTTCTTCAGGAACAACTGCAGGCTTTGCACCAGAAGGTGGCCGAACAAGAGAAGGCGCTGCAGGAGCGGGAGCATCTCTTGCAACAGTTGCAGCAGACTTTGGCGGCTCAGAAAGTCCAGATCTCGGATCAGGAAGCTCAGCTTGCTGCTCGGCAACGCTTAAATGAACGGCAGCGGCAGGATATCGAGGCCCTGCAGGAGCAGATTGAGCAGCTACGCTTGGCCCACGCTCAGGAGCGCCGTCAATGGGAACAGCGCCAGCAGGAGCTGCAGGCCTCTCTGCTGGAAGCCCAGGATGTGGCGGAAAAGCGGGTGGAAATGCTGCAACGCTTTAAGGCAGAGCTTTCTCTGGCCCGCACTCAAATTGCCGAAACTCAGGCGGAGCTGAGCAGCCTGCGGGCTTTGTACAGCGACCAACAGGCAGCCTGGCAGGAGCAACGGGAACACCTCGAGGCCCGTTTGGCGGGCTATGCCGAGACGGAAGCCGAGGCCGAGCAGCGCTGGCGGGAACAACGGCAAGAGCTAGAAGCAGCCCTGGCCGAAGCCCAAGCTCAATTGGCGGCTTTGCAAGCTCAGCAGGAGCATCTGCGCCAGGGATCCCTGGCGCAGCAACAGCTTCAACAGCAGTGGCAGGCCCAGGCCGAAGCGCTGCAAGTGGCCCTCTCTCAAGCCCAGGCGGAAGTTACCCGTTGGCAGCAAGAGCACCGCCATCTGCAGGAACAGTACGCCCAAGCCCAGCAGCATCTCTCCGCCATGGAGCGGCAGTTGCAGGCTGCCTTGGAGCAGTTGGCCGCCCAACCCGACTGGCAGCCACAGTTGCGCTCTGCGCAGGCAACCATTCTCCATCTGCAAGAAGAAATTGCAACCTTGTCCACGCAACTGGAGAAGCAAGCAGAGCAGATCAAAGCCCTGCAAGGGGAGCGTGCTGCCCTGTGGGAAGAAAACCGCTCTCTCCGAGAAAAATACGAGCAGCAGCAGATGCATGTGCTGAGCTTGAAGGCGGCTTTGGAACGCAAAGGCTTGGATGTCCCACCTCGGGCCGATACCTCCAGCGCCCTCACGCGAACAGAGTCCCTTGGCCAGGCTCTGTCTCCAACCCCTGCTGCCAAGCCTACAATTCAGCCCCTGGCCCAACCTCTACCGTCTCGGGCAAGCAAGCGGGCGGTCGATCTGCCGAGGTTTCTGCCCCGTCCGTGAGGGATCCCGTGTTGCAGCCTGTTCCTCCCCGCTGGCTGGAAGTGTGGGTGGATCATCCCCATTTGGGGGGTTGCTTTACCTATCGTGTGCCAGAGGGATCCGCGCCAGAAGCGGGCGACCTGCTCAGCGTGCCCTTTGGTCGGCAAATGGCGGGGGCGGTGGCCTTGGGTTGGCGCTCCGAGCTGCCGGCAGGGGTGGATCCGCAGTCGGTGCGGGAGATCGAGGCGGTGGTGGCCAAAGGGATCCTGCCCAAAGAATTCTGGCCCCTGCTGCAGCGGGTGGCCGACTATTACCTCACCCCTCTGGCTCAGGTGGTGCGCACGGTATTGCCCCCCGGCTTGCTCAGCCGTTCTCAGCGGCGTGTCCGCTTGCTCAGGCTCCCTGCCGAAGGGGAGGAATGTTCGCCGGCTGCCCAAACCCTGCTGCAGCTGCTTCAGGCCAAAGGGGGAGAGCTGTCTTGGCGCTATGTGCAACAGCAGGTGCCCACTGCCGCCCTCGCCCTGCGGGAACTGCAGCGACGGGGTTGGGTGGAGAGCTTTTGGCAGGAGCAACAGGGGGGCAGGGTGAGGACCCAACTGGCCGCCAGTCTGGCCGACGACTCCCCAGAGGGGCTGAGCCTCCCTCAGCAGAAGGCGCTGCAGATCCTCAAGCAGAAGGGGGGAGAGCTGCTGCTCGCCGAGTGGGAGCGCCTGGCAGGAGTGAGCCGAGCGGTTCTGCAGGGGTTGGCCCGCAAAGGCCGTGTCCACCTCTACGAGCGCCCACTGCTGCGGCTGGGAGATGCCAGCCTGCCGGGGTGGCGGGATCCGCCCAGGCCCTTGACGGCCGCCCAGGCCCAGGCGGTAGAGGCGATCCGGCAAGCTTTGGGCCGGTTCCAGCGGTTTTTACTGCACGGGGTCACCGGTTCTGGGAAAACGGAAGTGTACCTGCAGGTGATCGCCCAGGTGCTGCAGCAAGGACGGTCGGCGCTGGTGCTGGTGCCCGAGATCGGCCTTACCCCGCAACTGATGGATCGGTTTCGGGCGCGGCTGGGATCCCAGGTGTGGGCCTACCACAGCGGCCTCTCGGAAGGCGAGCGCTACGACACCTGGCGGCAGATGCTGTCCTCCACCCCCCAAGTGGTGATCGGCACCCGCTCGGCGGTGTTTGCCCCCTTGTCCAAGCTGGGCCTGATCGTCTTGGACGAAGAGCACGACGACAGCTTCAAGCAGGATCAGCCCCAGCCCTGCTACCACGCCCGTCAGGTGGCCGAGTGGCGGGCCGAGCTGGCCGGTTGTCCCCTGGTCCTGGGCAGTGCAACCCCAGCGGTGGAAACCTATGCCGCCCATCTGCAGGATCCGCAGCGGTGGATCCGGCTGGCCCTGCCGCAGCGCATCCCCCAAGCTGGGATCCCGGCCACCCTGCCCCAACTGGAGCTGGTGGACATGCGCCAGGAGCTCCAAGCCGGCAACCGCAGCATCCTCAGCCGCCGTCTACACCAGGCCCTGCAGCAGACGCTGGACAGAGGGGAACAGGCCATTCTCTTTGTCCCCCGCCGCGGCCACAGCACCTTCGTCTTGTGCCGTAGCTGCGGGTTTGTCCTCACCTGCGAGCATTGTGATGTTTCTCTCACCTTTCACCTGGCCCATCTCGGCGGACAAGAACTGCGCTGCCACTACTGCGGCGCCCGCCAACCCCATCCGCAGCGCTGCCCCGCCTGTGGATCCCCCTACCTGAAGCACTTCGGCACCGGCACCCAAAAAGTGGTGGAAGTGTTGCACCAGCATTGGCCGCAGCTCTCGATTTTGCGCTACGACAGCGACGCCACCCGCCGCAAGGGATCCCATCGCGATTTGCTGGAGCAGTTTCGCAGCGGCAAGGCCCAGGTGCTGGTGGGCACGCAAATGCTCACCAAAGGGCTGGACATACCCCAGGTAACCTTGGTGGGCGTGATGGCCGCCGATGGGCTGTTGCACCAAGCCGACTATCGCGCCGGCGAGCGCAGCTTTCAACTGCTCACCCAGGTGGCAGGGCGCTCGGGCCGGGGATCCCTGCCAGGACAGGCGATTATCCAGACCTATCTGCCGGAGCACCCGATTTTGAGGGCGGTACTGGCCCAAAATTACGAGGGCTTCTTGCAGGCAGAACTGCAACAACGGCGAGAGGGGGGCTATCCTCCCCACCGAGCTTTGATTTTGATCCGCTTGAGCAGCACCCGCCTGGAAGCCCTGGAGCGTTATTGCCATCGGGTGGCCGAACGCCTACAGGGGATCCCAGCAGAGGTGTTGGGGCCGGGGCCGGCCCAGGTGGAGCGGGTTGCCGGACGCTACCGCTGGCAGATCCTGTTGAAGCAGCTTCCCGACCAAGGTTGGGATCGCCCGAAGCTGGCTGCGCAGATCCAGGCCGCCATTGGCCATCCCCCCCAAGGGATCCGCGTCAGCATAGATGTGGATCCCCTGCGGATTCTCTAGGAACAGTTGACCCGGCGCGCGGCAAGCCCGCCGATCCCGCGAGATCTTCCCGCGAGATCTTAAGGTAGTCTGGTTTCGGGGCCACCCGTATCCAACTCAACTCTGGCAAAGCATGGCTGAAAACCGGACTGGCGCGTTTATTGGTGGGCTGTTGCTGGGAACTGCTGTGGGCACCGCCATTGGCCTGCTCTTGGCTCCCCGCAGCGGACGGGAGACGCGGCGACTGCTGAAGAAATCGGCAGAGGCCCTGCCAGAGGTGGCAGAAGATGTGACCAGCAGTCTGCAATATCAATCGGAAAAGTTGTTCGACGCTGCCCAACGCAGTTTGGATGAGGCTCTGCTGCGGCTGCAGCAGGCAGTGGCGGTGGGCAAAGAAGCCATGTTGCAGAAGCGAAGGGAGCTGCTCCAAGCCCAGAACTCGCGTCCCTTTGGCGGGGAAGAAGCTGACCTAGAAGCTCGGGATGGGGAGGAGGCGGCGGGATGAACGACCCGGTCTTTTGGCTCGGCCTCTCGGTAGGCCTGGTAGCAGTGGGCATTTTGGCAGTGATCCTGACCCTACTACCTGCCGTCATTCAACTGGGTCGAGCTGCCCAGAGCGTGGAGCGCTTTTTCGACACGCTGCTGCGGGAATTGCCGCCCACGCTGGAGGCCCTGCGCCTGACCAGCCTGGAAGTGAGCGAGATTGCCGACAGCCTCGACGAAGGGGTGAAAGGGGCTGGGCAAGTGGTGAAGCAGGTCAACCGCTCCATCGAAGGAGCACGCACCCAAGCCCAGGGCGCCCAAGTCAATATCCGCAGCTTTTGGGCAGGGGTACGGGCAGCCTGGCAGACGCTGTCCGGCGAAGTGCCCCCCACCACTGGCGCGATTCACAACCCGCGGCTGCGCCCATCCGACCCATCCAACCGTTCTTTCTCCGCTGCTTCATCAACACTTCCCCTGGGAGGTGACCGCCCTTTTGCCGGCGGAGCCACACCAGAGGGATCCCAAGCCGCTGCCCAATCTTCCCGACCGGACATCGCCAATCCCTAGGCGTTCCTCAGGATCTTCTGAAAGACAGGCGTAGGAGGCTGGGGCTCTTGCCCGGGGGGAAGCTGGCCCCAAGTCGCATCGGGATCCCAGCGCAGTTGCAGGGTGTCGGCGAGGGAGAACCCCAGCTGCTGCAGGATCTTGAGGCTGAGAGCGGGAATGAGGGGGGAGAGCAGGACTGCCACCCAGCGCACACTTTCCAAAACGGCGTAGAGAATCTGGGCCACCCGTTCGTTTTGCCCTTGCTTGTGCAGCGTCCAAGGAGCCTGCTCATCAAGGTATTTGTTGCTGGCCTGGGCTAAGCTGAGGGCTTTGCGGGCAGCAGAGCTGGGATCCAGCCGCTCGTAGGCGTCGGCCACTGCCGGGGCAAGGCGCTCGGCCAGGGTTTTGAGGGGGTGATCTGCAGGGATCCCGACGGCGGGAACGCGGTAGTCGGATTGATATTTCCTGAGCATGTTGAGGGTGCGGTTGAGCAGATTGCCCAGGTCGTTGGCCAGATCGGCGTTGAGCACGTCAACGAAGCGGCCCTCGCTGAAATCGCCATCCTTGCCCAGCTCGATTTCCGTCAGAAAGTAGTAGCGCACGGCATCGGCGCCGTATTGCTGCACCAGCTCAAAGGGATCCACCGTGTTCCCCAAGCTTTTGCTCATCTTGAGGCCATCTTTGGTGAGAAAGCCGTGGCCAAACACCTGCTTGGGCAGGGGCAGACCTGCGGACATGAGCATGGCCGGCCAGTAAATGGCGTGGAAGCGGACAATATCCTTGCCCACCAGGTGGACATCCGCAGGCCAGTAGCGGCGTAGGGCATTTGCCAAGGTGGGCTCGTCGTCAGGATCCAGAGCGGCACTGATGTAGTTGATCAGGGCGTCAAACCAGACGTAGAGGGTTTGGCCGGGATCCGCCGGAAAAGGGATCCCCCAGGAGACACTAGGGCGAGAGATGGAAAAGTCCCGCAGGCCCTGCTTGACAAAGTTAATCACCTCATTGCGGCGGCTTTCTGGTTGGATAAACTCCGGGTGCTCCGCATACAGGGCCTCCAGCTTTTCTTGGTAGCGGGAGAGGCGAAAGAAGTAGTTTTCCTCGTCTTTCCACTCCACCTTCTTGGTGGGGTGCAGGGGGCAAAATCCTCCCTCCAGCAGCTCGGCCTCGTCTTTGAACTCTTCGCAGGCCACACAGTACCAACCCTGCTGCCGGCCAATGAAAATATCTCCCTGATCCCAGACCCGCTGAAAAAACTCCCGCACAATGGCTTTGTGGCGAGGGTTGGTGGTGCGGATAAAGCGGTCGTAGCGGATGTCTAGCAACTGCCAAAGCTGGGCAAACTGAGCCGCAATCTCGTCACAGTGCTGCTGAGGGGGAATGCCGCGCTCTTCGGCGGTACGCTGGATCTTCTGGCCGTGCTCGTCGGTTCCCGTCACCATCAGCACATCCTTGCCCCGCAGGCGGTGGTAACGGGCGATGGCATCCGCCACTAGGGTGGTGTAGGCGCTGCCAATATGGGGGGCAGCGTTGACGTAGTAGATGGGGGTGGTGATGACAAAGGTGGAATCCGGCATGAGCATCCGCAAGGCTTTCTCCCATGATAGAGGTTGCCGGAAAGTCCAAAAGGCCAAGCCAGAGCGTGGGTGGGGAGAGGCTCATTCGATGAAACTTCAGGTTAACCTTCCGGGGTGGAGCAGGGTAGCCTTGGGAGCAGGGATCCTGGGCGCCGGAGCGGCTCTGGCCCAGCCCTTGCCGGAAACCCGCATCCCCTGTGAGATCTTCATTGCCGGGGGTGGGCTGGGGGGGGTGGCGGCGGCCTATGACGCGCTGCAACTGGGCCGGCAGGTGTGCATGACGGAGATCACCGATTGGATCGGGGGGCAGGTGAGCGCCCAGGGAGTCTCCGCTTTGGACGAGCGACCCCTGCAACGAGAAAATGACATCTTCCCCAAAGGCTACAGCGAGTTTCGCCGGCGGGTACGGGAAAAATACGGCGGGGATCCCAATCCGGGCAAATGCTGGGTGAGCGTGCTCTGCTTTTCCCCGCAGGTGGGCCACCAGGTGATTCGGGAGATGTTGGATCCCTATCTGCAGTCGGGGCAGTTGCGGCTATTTACGGAGACGGTGGTCAAAGACTTGGAGATTGCGGATTACCAAATCCGCAGCGTGCAGGCCATCCGCAACATCCCCAAACACGCCAGCGTCCAGCCAGAGAATCGAGGGGATCTCTCCAGCTACTTTCTCGATTTTTATCGTCTAGAACCCACCGAGGACTGGGACAAGGAGATCCTGCGCTTTGAGCCGCCGCCAGAACGCCAAGACAAAACCCTGCCCTGGGTGGTGATCGACGCTACTGAAACCGGCGAGCTGCTGCCCTTGGCGCGGGTGCCCTACCGCCTGGGAACTGATGGCCAAAGCCGCTGGGAACCCAGCTCCAAGCCCTATGTGGATCCCTACTGTACCCAGGGCTTCACCTACACCTTTGTCATGGAGCGCTTCCCCGTGCCGCAGGTGCCGGTCAAGCCGGAGTTCTACAACGATCCCCTGCACGGCCCCTACTACAGTTACGAACACCCTCGCTTCAACTTTGCGCTGATCTTCACCTACCGCCGCATCCGGGGGCAGGTGTTCGGCTTTGGGGAAGAGGCCATTCGGGTGGGGGATCAGTCAATGCAAAACTGGACTTGGGGCAACGACTGGCGCATCACAGGGCCGGATAAGAATTTCATCCTCACCCACGAGCAACTGCAGGCCTCAGGCCAACTGCAGCCGGGCGGCTGGATGGGGGGCTTGCGGGTGGAAGCCCTGCGGCGAGCTGAGCAGCATGCTAAGGGCTTTTTCTACTGGCTGGTGGCGGGAAGGACGGATTTTCTCCTGCAACAGGAGGATCCCAACTTTCAAAAAGACTTCTACTTGCGCTATGCCTACCTACGGGGGCCCAATACCCCCATGGGAACTGCCAGCGGCCTCTCCAAGTACCCTTATATCCGCGAGTCGCGGCGCATCATTGGTCGGCCCAGCCTCTCCTACCCAGAAGGATTTACCATCTACGAGTCGGACATCACCACACGGGAATCGGAGCTAAACCGCGGGCGGCCCTTCATCTTCTACGACTCGGTGGGGGTGGGCCAGTACCCCATCGACTTTCACGATTGCCTGCTGCCGGGTTTTTCCCCGCCCCCCAGCAACAACAAAGACGCGCAGGCCCCCAGCTACCCTTACCAGATCCCCCTGCGGGCGCTGATCCCCCAGCGCATTGACAATCTGCTAGCCGGCAACAAAAATATCGCCACCAGCCGCATTGCCAGTGCCTCCTACCGGGTGCATCCGGTGGAATGGGCCATTGGCACCGCCGCCGGCCACGCGGCCCACTTTGCCCTAGAACGGGATCTGATCCCGGCAGAGATCGTGGAGGAGCCGCTTTTGGATTTGCGGCTGTTGCCGGCTCTCCAGGCCCAAATCCAGAGCTTGGGCAACCCCATTCAATTTCCTGGCACCACCATTACCGCCACCGATTGGGCCCAATCCCGCTAGCCTAGAAAGGCAGGGTTGGGAGTTGACCGGTGGATCCCGTTGGGGTTGGACTTGTGGGCTGGGAGATGCTTCGCCCCTCTTTATGGGCCGCCACGGCTCTGTGGGGCTTGGGACTGATGTGGGGGTTTTCGCCGCTGCATCAAAAGCTGCAGGAGAGCTGGGAAAAGCAATTGCTATGGGATCCCAGTGGAGCTTTGGCTTCCTTGCTGAGCACCCTTCCCTTTTTGCTGGCAGCAGGCTTGGTGGTAGCCCTGACGGAGATCTCCTTGGGCAAAAGCTGGGCCGTCTCCTGCGGCCTG
Organism: Thermostichus sp. OS-CIW-29; assembly: GCF_054058195.1. Taxonomy (NCBI): domain Bacteria; kingdom Bacillati; phylum Cyanobacteriota; class Cyanophyceae; order Thermostichales; family Thermostichaceae; genus Thermostichus; species Thermostichus sp. OS-CIW-29. Next base: position 15,043 of record NZ_JBSSAB010000014.1, on the reverse strand, counting down.
ATCGCCTGCGTCGGCGGAGGCCTCTATGAACTGGGCCGGCGGGACAATGCCAGGTAACTCAAGCGCTCCGTGTTGTTAACGCAACTACCCCCAGTCTCCTCCCCTAGGGAGCGGATAAGCAACGCCAAGTTAGAGCGGCTTCAAGCGATGACCCCCCTCCAAGAAGCAGCAGAAGCAGCGGCCAAGCTGCTGGTATTCCGGGACATCTGCACCCACCCCCTAGCCCTAGCCTGGCAGGAGCTAATCCAGCAGTTGATGAGTGGGGATCCCCTGCCGTGCTGGAGGGCCTACGGGCGCTGGTTTGAGCTTTTGGCCCGGCAGGGCCTGAGCTGGCGGCAATGGCTGATCCGGGAGATCCGCTGGGCCGATAACCCCTTTGCCCGTGCAGCGCTGCAGCCCCAAGGGATCCCAGAGCCTCTTATGCAGGCGGCCCGCCACGACCTGCGCTGTCTGCAAACCCTAGCGGACAGTCAGGAGACCATTGCCGAGCAGATGCAGGCGTTGGGGTTGGGGATCCCCTGGCCCGATGGGGAAACCGATAGCGCTGGCTGGGATCCCCGCTCTTTTGCCGATTGGGGCCAGAGCTTGGAGACCTTAATTGCCCACTACCGCCAAAGGGGGGTAGGGCTCTGTGGTCGCTACTGGGCCTTTCGCTGGGGGCCAGCAGGGCTAGAAGGGATCCCTGCTCCCGATCTGTCTGACTGGGAGGAGATCTACGGCTACGAACGGCAGAAACAGCAGTTGGCGGCCAACACCGAAGCCCTGCTGCGGGGGGATCCGGCTTTGCATGTGTTGCTCTACGGGGCGCGGGGCACCGGCAAGTCTTCTCTGGTGAAGGCCTTGTTGCGCCGCTACGGCCTGCAGGGGCTGCGCCTATTGGAGCTGAGGCGAACAGACTTGATTCAGTTGCCGGAGATTTTGGCAGAGCTGCGGGCGCAGGTGTTGCCTTTCATCTTGTTTGTGGACGATCTCTCCTTTGAGGCAGAGGAAACCGAGTTCAAGCAGCTCAAGGTGCTCCTGGAGGGGGATCTCGTTGCGCCGCCCCCCAACGTGCGCCTTTATGCCACCAGCAACCGCCGCCATCTCATCCGCGAGTTTTTTGGCGATCGTCCCAATCCCCAAGATCAAGAAGTCCACGCCTGGGATACGGTCCAGGAAAAGCTGTCGCTGCGGGATCGCTTCGGCCTCACCCTCACCTTCACCCCCTTCACCCAGGGAGATTACCTGGCAACCGTAGAACACTTGGCCCAGCGGCTGGGTTTCACCCAATCTCTGGATGCCCTGCGCCGCCAGGCCTTAATCTGGGCCCAACAGCAAAACGGCTTTTCCGGTCGCACTGCCCGCCAGTTCTTGGATGCCGTTCGGGCAGGGCTGGTGAAAGGCAACGATGGACTTCCGAGCTAGAGGTGGTGACTATTCCAAACTGATACATTTACGCTGAACACTGCTGAACATCACTGTTCAACTATGCAGCGATAGCATTCTGTTTGTTTCCATTCGCGTTAGCGGGACGGAGTCCAAACAGAATGGCGGTATCCCGCAAAGCTTTGAGTAGAATACCCAAAGCGCAGTTTCCGTGTCGTCTTACTACCAATTTTCTGCTTTGCTTTGGCTACCATGTTGGCAGACTCGAAAGTAAACAGAAAGATCAACTGGTAGTAATCCGTACTGAACATATTATACATTATTTTCAGTATAGTTGAGCTTATTATTGACTAGAGTCATGCTCCAAAAAAGACAGAAGTTGCTGAGCTACACTCGCTACACGAAGGGGCGCCGGTCAGCCTGTCTCTGCCGTTACAAAAGCCAGGCGTCATAGCCATAGTCCGACCAAGGGCTGGCCCCAGAAGAAGGCAAAAGAAATGCACGATGGAAGCCATGGTCGCATCAGCGTTGGGTAGCAACCTCGATCCGGCCAATCTGGATCAGACGGAAGCAAGCCGCAGCTTGGCCCGCCTGGGGATCGATGTGGGGGGCACCTTTACTGATCTGGTGCTCTTGCAGGATGGCCAGATGCAGACGGCGAAGGTGCTGTCTACCCCCAGCCCTGAGGAGGGGGTCTTTGCGGCGCTGGACAAGCTGGGGGTGCTCTGGGTTGACCTCTTCTGTCATGGCATGACGGTAGCCACCAACGCGCTGCTGGAGCGCAAGGGATCCCCCACCCTGTTTTTGACCACGGCGGGCTTCCGGGATGTGCTGTCCATTGCCCGTCAAAACCGCCCCTCTCTGTATGACCTGACGCAGCCCAAGCCGGAGCCGGTGGTGCCCCGCCACCACTGCCTGGAGGTGAAGGAGCGCTGCAGCGTGGGTGGAGTGTTGGAGCCGCTCACCGATGCCGAAATCCGGCGGGTGGTGCAGGAGGTGGGGGAACGAGTGCAGCGGGATGGGATCCGCGCTATTGGGGTGGGGTTTTTGTTTTCTTTTCTCTACCCGGAGCACGAACAGCGGCTGGGAATGGCCTTGCGACAGGCTTTCCCGGAGCTACATCTTTCCCTGTCTTGCGAGGTGGCGCCGGAGTTCCGAGAATACGAGCGCTTCAGCACCACCGCCATCGATGCCTACCTCAGCCCGGCATTGGCGGGCTACCTGCACCGCTTGGCCCAAGGATGTCGGGAGCGAGGGATCCCCCAACCGTTGATCATGCAGTCTTCCGGCGGGGTGACCTCCATCCCTCAGGCGGCGGCCCATGCTTCGGTGGCTTTGCTCTCAGGGCCGGCAGGCGGAGTTTACGGGGCGGCCTATCTGGGTCGGCTGAGTGGCTACCCCCACTTGCTCAGCTTCGATATGGGGGGAACCAGCACAGATGTGGCCTTGATCCAAGATGGGATCCCCCAGGTTACTCCTGCAGCGGTGGTGTGTGGCTTGCCCGTGCAACAGCCCCAAATTGATATCCACACCGTCAGTGCCGGCGGCGGATCCCTGGCCCATTTGCTGCCCGGCGGTGGGCTTCAGGTGGGGCCAGAGAGTGCCGGATCCAACCCCGGGCCGGCCTGCTACGGTCGGGGGGGAACAGCTCCGACGGTTACCGATGCCAACCTCTGGCTGGGGTACCTGCCGGATGGCGGTCGGCTGGGCGACTCGGTGCAGCTACGGCGGGGGCTAGCGGAACAGGCTATTGCCACGCTGGCGGATCCCTTGGGTTTGAGCTTGCAGGAAACTGCCGTTGGCATTCGCACCTTGGCCAACGTCGCCATGTCGCGGGCCTTGCGGGTGATCAGCGTGGAGCGGGGTTTGGATCCCGCCGATTTTGCCCTGTTGGCCTTCGGCGGAGCCGGGCCCATGCATGCCTGTGCTTTGGCAGAAGAGCTGGGCATCCGCACGATCTTGATCCCGGCTGCCTGTGGGGTGCTCTCGGCGCTGGGAATGGCTTTGGCAGATCTGCGGCGAGACTATCGGCGGGCCATCCTCCAACCTCTGCGGCAGCTCACGTCCGCTTCAGGGGGATCCCTGCTGGCCCAATGGGCAGAACCCCTGATCCGCCAGGCCCAAGCCGATCTGCAGGAGCCGGCGTTGCACTTCAGCTTGGACTTGCGCTATCGCGGCCAGTCTTTTGAGTTGGGGATCCCAGTGCAGTTGTCAGATCCGATTCCTCATCTGGAGCAACAGTTTCACCAGGCCCACCGACAACGCTATGGATGGCAGGATTTGGCCCAGCCGGTGGAGGTGATTCAGTTGCGTCTACAGGCGGTGCAGGCCCTACCCACCGTGCCTTTGACTGCACCCCACCCTTTGCCAGGGGATCCCCTCAAGGGTCGGCGAGAGGCATGGTTTGGGGGCAGGATGCGCCTGGTGCCGGTCTACGATCGGCAGCGCATGGATGTGGGGTTTCAACTGCGCGGGCCGGCAATTGTCGAGATGCCGGAGGCAACGGCGGTGATCGAAGCCGATTGGACGGGGGTCATTGACGAAGTGGGAACCCTAATCTTGAGCTGTGTTCGCGATAGCGGGACAAAGTCCTGGTGAGTCCATCCGCAAGCAGAGCGTCATGGTCATTTCGATTCAAACTAGGATACTGTGCCCACACCCAAAACGTTGCTCGCGTCGGCGTTGCGGAGCAATAATGCAGGGGGCCAGAAGCTCACCCTAACCTGAAAGACCACAGCAGAGCTTGTTTTGAGAGGGAGAGGCAGGTGCTCCAGATCACCTTGACGAATACCTTCACGATTTTTGCGTCCAGATAGGGTGTTGTCTGTTTTCGTTTGTCAGGGTCTAGATAGATGGACTGGCCTCTGCAGCCCTTGCCCTGACTGGATTTTCGCGATTTCCCTCAAGGGCGGACGATGGGACTCGAACCCACGAATGGAGGATCCACAATCCTCTGCCTTAACCGCTTGGCTACGCCCGCCGCGATTCCGGCTATCTAGCTTAGCATGGGAAAAACGGGACTGAACCACAGAGGTCGAAGCACCCCAAATGCTACCCAGAGCCGATTTGTTGCGAGGGGCAGAGCATCGAGAAACCTTGGCACGGGTCTTGGATTTGGGAGAGCAAGCTCTCAAAACCTGGCAAGTGGTCTGGAGCGACTTCCTCTCGCCACCGGAAATAGCAGAGGTGCAAGCTCGGCTGTGCAACTTGACCGAACTACAAGTGGGGGCCTGGGGAGGGTACCCCCAAGCAGAACGCCAACGCATAGCCCTGGCCCGCTCTGAGGTGGGTCTGGATGTCCGGGATCCCAAGCCCGACCCAGAAGGGATCCCATTGGCCGCCATTCAGATTCAAGGCAACTTTCTCTTCGACCCGGCTACCCACCGCGATTTTCTGGGAGCCCTTTTGGGAGCCGGCATCGCCCGCGAGAAAGTGGGAGACATCCTTGTGTTGGGAGACTCAGGCGCCCAGGCCATCGTTGTGCCCGAAATGGTGGACTACCTCGCCCTAAACCTGACGCAGGTGCGCACAGTGCCTGTCAAAGTGAGCCGGATCCCCCTGAGCCAGTTGAACATTCAGCCCCCCCGCGTCAAATCCATCACCAGCATAGAAGCCTCTTTGCGCTTGGATGCGGTAGCCTCAGCCGGGTTTGGCATCTCCCGCAGCAAGATGGTGGAAGAAATCCAACGGGGGGAAGTGCGGGTCAATTGGAAGCCCATTACCCAAGCCAGCTACACCGTTGGCCCTCAGGATTGGATTGCCATTCGAGGTCGGGGTCGGCTGCAAATTGAAGAGGTAGCCGAAACGAAAAAAGGCCGCTTTCGAGTGCAAATGACGCGGTATCTCTAGGTTTTTCTTGCCTGAGTTTTGGGAGATCGTTATGCTCATTTTGGTTCAAACTAGGATACTGTGCCCACACCCGAAACGTTGGTCGCGTCAGTGTTGTAGAGCAATAATGCATAGGGCCAGAAGTCTTTTCAAGGACTCCGTCCCGCTGGCGCGATCAGTAGCTCAGGTGTCCACCCTAATTTGAAGCGACTGCAGCTTCAAGAAATGCTCTAGAAAAAAGAGAAAAAGGCCCAGGGATAAAGCAAATACTCCAAGTAAAACAACTTCCAGATCAGTTGATAATAGCCAACGATCGCATCTCGGCGGTTGAGATCCAGATGAACACCATAGCCCAAGAGGATCCCCAGCCCCAACACATGGCTCACCAACAGCCAGAGGCCGTTGCCCGCAAGGAGAAAGGAGATTCCCACCCCGATAAATCCCAGATAGCACAAGGCCAAAATGCCGATACAAAACCTTGAGATCCGCTCTGGCCCAAAGCGCAGCGAGAAGGTGGCAATGGCAAACTGGCGATCCCCCTCCATGTCGGGAATATCTTTGAAAAGGGCGATCACCAGCCCAAAAATCGACATAAACCCCGTCAGCCAAACAATCGCAGCCGAAAGCTCGACCCTTCCCTGCATCACCTGCTGAAAATGGCTGTAAAGGCCCAAATTGACGATCAAACCCCGCACGCTGTAGATGCAAGCCGAGGCCGCCAGCGGAAAACGCTTCAACCGCAAGGGGGGCAGCGAATAGGCCGTGCCGATCCCATTGCTCAAAAGCACCGTCAGCAGCAGATAAGGGATCCCAGCCATGGCCAGTAGGACGGACGCCGCTCCACAACCCACGACGATCCCCACTCCCTGTCGCCAACCCAGGGATCCAGCAGCTAAGGGCAAATGGGGCTTGTTGATGCGGTCGATTTCAACATCCGTCAGTTGATTCAAGCCGACGATGTAGACATTGGCCGCCAGACAAGCCGCCCAAGCCCAGACCAACTGGGGCAGCGCCGAGAGAACCGGTTGCAGGGATCCGGCAGCCACAAACCCCGCCAACAGGTAGAGGCCCACCACGCTGGCGCTGGTGCCGTAGACGGTGTGGGGTCGAGCAAAACGCCAGAGAACTTGTGGGCGCAACATCAAAAAAGCTAGGGAGAGTCTTCCAGGAGAGAAGCTAGGGCTGCCCAGCGGGGATCCGCCGTTGGTGCTGTAGCTTCCACCGCAATGCCCGGACAATCGGGACGGCAGGGCAACTGGCGGGGCATCTCCAAATGCAGGTGCTGGTACATCCAGTCTTCGACATCCAGCTCACCATTGGGGGGCAGGCTCTCCAGCAGATCTTCTTCGTCTTGCAATTCCAGCTCCAAGGGGAGAGGTTCGGGATCCCGAATCAAAATGATCTCCTGAACTTCCAGGTGCAGCCGGTGGTTGAACTGCTGGAGGCAGCGGTGGCAGGTGAGGGTGACAATGGTACGAGCTTCAGCACTCACTTCGAGAAAATGGCCCCGATGGCTGACTTCCAGGGATCCCTCCACAGGGGTCAAACTCTCAAAGCCCGAAAAAAACTGCCTAAACTGCAATTCTTGGGTTTGATCCGGCATCTGCCGCAGATCGGATAGACGAATTGGCCTTAACATTGCGCCCCCTTTCGCACGTTTTGGATAGCCGGGATCCCTGTCGTCACCGTAGCAAGAGGGCCAACTTGTTCCCAGCCCTCTGCCCACTCTCAAGATGGGGAAGCTGCCCGACGGATAACCAAGCGCCGGTCAGGCTCTTTGCCACGGCTGAAAGTTTCCAGATCGGCATAGGCAGGGTCATTCAAGAGAGTATGAATTTGCCGACGCTCGGCAGCCGAGAGATCGGGAAACTCGTATTCCCGGCCAGTGGCCCTCACCTTTTCCACAGCAGCGGCAACCAAAACCTTCAGCTCCTGCAAACGCCGCTGCCGATAGCCGTCCAAATCCAAAATGTAGGGCTGCTGCTGGTCTTCCGGCTGGTTCAGGTTGAGAAGGGTGTTGGCCAGGTACTGCAACGCATCCAGCACCACAGGGGAGCGATCCTCCTCTTGAGGGGAATCTCTGGAAGATGGAGAGGGCAAGGGGGGGGCTTTCGCCAACAGCAGTTGCTTCTGAGCTGGGGTCAAAGAAGACGCCTCGATTTCCAGCACCTCCCCCACCACCCGCACCGCCGCTGGGATCCCCATAGCCGCCAGCACCTGCTGTAACCACTGCCTGGCTCGCTCTTGATTGGCCGCAAAGGTGGACTTGTTTGGCGAAGGGGCAACGGTTCCCTCAGATTTCTTAGCAGCAGATCCCGTAGAAGACTTAGGACGGCTCATCCTGGGCAGCTTCCAACTTTGAAGAGCATGACTCTAGTCAATAATAAGCTCAACTATACTGAAAATAATGTATAATATGTTCAGTACGGATTACTACCAGTTGATCTTTCTGTTTACTTTCGAGTCTGCCAACATGGTAGCCAAAGCAAAGCAGAAAATTGGTAGTAAGACGACACGGAAACTGCGCTTTGGGTATTCTACTCAAAGCTTTGCGGGATACCGCCATTCTGTTTGGAAACAAACAGAATGCTATCGCTGCATAGTTGAACAGTGATGTTCAGCAGTGTTCAGCGTAAATGTATCAGGTATCAACACTCCACCACAAGTCCACCCCAACAGCGAGGATCCCCTAGGGCTCAAAGGGCAAGGATTCCCGTCCCTCCTTGGCTGCTCTGGGCTTGGTCGATTTTTCCACTTCCTTGGCCTCCACCGTGATCGCCTGGGCAGCCCGACGACGCTCCTCTTCCACCAACTGCTGTAAGTTCTCCGGCAACGGCTCCCGCGAGAGCAGGAAAGTCTGCACCGTTTGGAAGATATTAGAGACAAGGATGTAGAGCAAAACCCCTGCCGGCAGAGGGAAGAACAGGAACATCGCCGAGAACAGCACAGGGGTGATGCGAGCCATGGAACTTTGGCTGGGATCCTCTTTGCCGGTATCCTGTCCGGCATTGGTTAGGTACTGGTTCAGGTAAATGGACACCCCAAAGATGACGATCATGGCGATGATATCCCAGTGGATGGTGCCATCCTCGTCGAAGGCTCCCACACGGCCCAACTTGTCGATGAACAGAAAGCCAGTCTCAGAGGCCAAACCGGGAATAGACACCTGCACGGTCACATCCCCCGGCTGCAGAGCCAGCAAGGTGCCATCCGGCTTTATCTGGGCACGATCTTCTCCTTTGGTGATCTTCCAGGTGGGCTGTAACAGATTGGGATCCCCACCCGCTTCGGCCACCAACTGCTCAAAAGGCTTGCCCCCCGGCCCTTGAAGCAGAAATTGCACCTCCTCCCCAACGGCAACCTTGGTGCCTTTGGGTTCCACCAGCACCACCGGCTTGTGGAGAGAGTCGGTGACAAAAATGTTCTTGCTGGGGCTGACGTAGGGGGCGGGCACCACCTCAGCCGCCATTTCCGCCGGCAGGATCTGCAAGTTGACATCGTAGGTCACCGCTGCAAAGGGGGAGCCCCGCAGGGTGGCAAACAGGGCAAACAGCACTGGCATTTGAATGAGCAGTGGCAGGCAGCCCCCCAAGGGATTGGCCCCCAGCTCGCTGTAAAGCTTGGCCTGGGCTTCCCGAAGCTTCTGCGGGTCGTCTCGGTATTTCTCCTGGAGTTCTCGCATCCGCCGCTGCATCACCGGGCTGATCACCTTCATGCGCCGCATGTTGCGGATGGATCCCACATTGAGCGGGTAGAGGGCAAAGCGGATCACCAACGTCAGGAAGATAATGGCCAGTCCATAGCTGGGCACGATCCCATAGAAAAAATCCAGGATCGGCAGCATGACGTTGTTGGAGAGAAATCCGACTCCGAAGTCCATGAGGGGCGCTGGCAAATGTCCGTAACCATTGTAATGGCTTCCGTTCGGTTGACGAGGGCGTTTTCAGGGTTTGTCCCCTGGATCCGTCAGATAGACCTGAGAAAGGCGAGCAATTGAGCAAAATCAAGCCCGCTCCACTGAGCAGGGATCCCAAGGCCAAACCAGAACCCCTCATCGGCAGTTGCCTAGCAGTCCTTTTTTCCCCTATGATGAGAAACGCTTGATCCTCGGTAGCTCAGCGGTAGAGCGGTCGGCTGTTAACCGATTGGTCGCAAGTTCGAATCTTGCCCGGGGAGTATGTCTGAGCCAATCAAGGAAGCCGGATCCGGAACCCTATCCTTCCAGGCGGCTCTGGGCCTGCTGAGGGAAAGGGGGAGAGAAAACCCAGTCTCCCATCTCGTCGAGGAAGATGCGACGCTAAGCCAGACGTGGAGAAAATAATGTGAAGCAATGTGAAGGCGGCTAAGGGTTTCGTCCCGCCTGTTCCCGGCAAGTGTCAAGAGTCTCTGTCCTTTGGGGCAAGGAGTATGTCAGAATACCCTCTGGCTGTCTATTCCCAATCCGAGGGTGCTTGCTGTGATCGACCTGTCGCGGATCCCTGCCCAACCCAAGCCCGGCCTGCTCAACATCTTGATTGAGATTCCCGGCGGCAGCAAAAACAAGTATGAGTTCGACAAAGACATGGGAGCGATGGCGCTGGATCGGGTGCTCTACTCCTCGGTGCAGTACCCTTACGACTACGGCTTTGTGCCCAATACGCTGGCCGGGGATGGGGATCCCTTGGATGGCTTGGTGATCATGGATCAGCCCACTTTCCCAGGGTGTGTGGTCACGGTGCGACCCTTGGGCATGTTGCAGATGATCGATGGCGGGGATCCGGATGAGAAGCTGCTGTGTGTGCCTGCCAAGGATCCCCGCTATGCTGCAGTGACCAAGCTAGAAGACATCGCCCAGCACCGCCTGGATGAGATCGCGGAGTTTTTCGCCACCTACAAGCGCTTGGAAAAGAAAGAAACCCAGATCTTGGGCTGGAAAGGTTTGGCCGAAACCGAGGCGGTCATTGCCAGCAGCATTGCGGCCTGCAAACAACCCCAATAGACATCTCTAAGGGATGCGAACAGAAAGAGCTTCCTGGCGATGTTGCAACAGTCGCTCTGGGGTGAGGGGCCCTTCGATGTGTTGCCAAGGCAAGGGATCCCCTGGATCCCAGTGGCTGTGCACGTAGTAATCCAGAGGCGGCAGTTGCCCTTTAAGCGCTTTGAAAGCGCGCCGGTAGCTCCCCAAAGATTCGCCAAAGTCCCGCGCCAACTGCAAGACCTTTCCCACCCGCCGATCCCCTCGCGAGATGAGGGCTTGGATCACCGACCAGCTATAGCTTTCCGGGCGCAACTCCACCCCCAAGGGACGCAGGTGTTTCTGGAAAAACTGCAGTTTTTTCTCGGCTTTGGGATCCACCCCGTGCCACTGAAAAGGGGTGTGGGCTTTGGGCACAAAGGTGCTGCAACCCAGCGTTAGGCGCAGGCCGGGAGCCGCTTTTTTGAGCTCTTGGAAAAGATCCACTGTGGCCTCCAAATCCGCCTGGGTTTCCGCCGGGATCCCTACCATGCCGTAGAACTTAATGCCCTTCAGACCTCCAGCCTGGGCGTGGGCTGCTGCTGCCAAGATTTCCGGGTTGCTTAACTTCTTGTTGATGATCTGGCGCAGTTGTTCTGAGCCACTTTCGATGGCCACCGTAATGGACTGGCTGCCCCGGCGGGAGAGTACCTGCGCCAGACGTGGGGTTACGGTAGCGGTGCGCACCGAGGCCAAACTGAGACGCACCTGCTCGAAGCGATCCTGGGCCAAGTGCTCCAGCAACTGCTCAAATTGGGGGTGCTGGGTTACAGAAGCCCCCAGCAACCCAATCCGCTGAGTGACCTGCAGCCCCCGCTCTACCGCCGGGATCAAATGCCCCTCCACATCCGCCACCCGGAAAGGCAGGGTGAGATAGCTGGCCAGGCAAAACCGACACATCTCCGGGCAGCTGCGCACCACCTCCACCATGTAGATGCTCTCCCAAGCCGCTTTGGGGGTAACCACCGTAGAAACCGAGAGGGTGTTGCCGCGGAAGGTGTGTTTGCGGATGGAGCTAGGGATCCCGGCCACTTTGGGGAGCACCTTCTCCACTGGGCCGTCGGGCTCCCGGTATTGGGGTTCATACAAGCCGGGCACATAGATCCCTGGCACCTGCGCTAGCGCCTGCAATTTCTCAGCCCGGGATCCCTGGCGCACCTCCCGATAGACCTCGATCATCTTCTCCAGAAGACCTTCCCCATCCCCCAACAAGATCAGGTCAAAAAACTCGGCAAAAGGCTCGGGGTTGGCCGTCAGTACCGGGCCGCCGCCAAAGACCAAGGGGTGGGCTTCTTCCCGCTCCTCAGATCTGGGAGGGATCCCGTGCCGTTCCAGCAGAGCCAGGATATGGACATAATCCAGCTCCCAGGATAGGGAAAAGCCGAACAGCTCCGGCTCCCGGGGCAGGGGTTCAGCCAGATCCGTAAAGAGGCGGGAGACGGCCACATCTCGGCGGCTGGCCAGCAGACTCCAGATGACTTGATAGCCCAGGCTGGTGATCCCCACTGCGTAGGTGTTGGGAAAGGCATAGATCACCCGCACCGCGTCGGGGTCGGGCGTAGCCGGGGCGAAGAGCAACTGCTCCAGGGCAAACTCTGAACTAGCCAAGGGATCCCGCTGTGTTGGATTGAGGTTTGGGTTCTGGCTCGGAAGAGTTTTGATTTGCCTGCCGAACTTTTTTGGCTCCTGCATGCTAACAAAAGCTAGCATCTTTCACCAATGCAGATTGCCGGAACAGGGCAGTTCTGCCCAAGCAGGCAGGAAAACCCCACATGCGCCATTGCGGTCTCGGTGCAACCGCGATCCCCTGCAGCAAAACTCATTCCAAAGCCCAGACTTCCGGCAGAAGCCGCCCTCTACGAGCAAAGTGTACGGGCAAAGTGAGGGTAGAGCGTATATCATTACCCCTTCGGCTGGGCAATGTCGAACTCGGCGTCGTAGTCGAAGTCCTCCTCTTCGTCAGCCCAGTCTTCTTCCAGCCTATCGTCCCCCGCCAGCTCCTCTTCCTCCAGGCGGCGCTTTTCTTCGTATTCCTCATCCTCTAGGCCCAAAGCAGCCCGCTCTGCCCGCCGCCGGAAGCGCTCCAGTGCCGCCGGAGTGATGAAGGGATAGGGCAGCCCTTGGGCTTGGGCTTCCTCCAGCGCTGCGCGGTAGCTCTCCACTTCCTTGATGTCAATTTTCCAACCGGTGAGGCGGGCTGCTAGGCGCACATTTTGCCCCTCTTTGCCAATGGCCAAACTGAGCTGGTCGCTGTTGACCAACACATGGGCCTGCTGGATTTCCGGATCCACTAGCCGCACCTCCACCACCTTGGCCGGGCTGAGGGCGTTGGCAATGTAGGTGGCAGGATCCGGCGACCAGCGGATGACATCGATTTTCTCGTTGCGCAGCTCTGCTACCACCGCCTGAATCCGGGATCCCCTCGCGCCAATACAGGCCCCCACTGGATCCACGTCCCGCTCCACCGTATCGACCGCAATCTTGGTACGTGGCCCCACATTTCGGGAAGGGGGGTTGGCCTCCCGCGCCACTGCCACAATCCGCACGATATCCTCTTCAATTTCTGGCACCTCGTTGGCAAACAGGTTCACCACCAAGCCAGCATCGGCCCGGGAAACCAAAAGCTGTGGCCCCCGCCGGGATCCCTCATAGACTTTCTTGAGATAGACCTTCATCACCGCGTTGGGAGTGTAGCGATCGCTGGCCAGCTGTTCCTTCTTGGGCAGTTCTGCTTCCACCTCAGGTTGTCCGAAACCGCTGGATACCGACATGATCACCGTCTGCCGCTCGGTGCGCAGCACCCGTGCCTGCAGTACGGTTTTTTCCAGATCGCGGAACTCTTCCTGAATCAGACGGCGCTGCTGATCCCGTAACTTTTGCGCCAGCACCTGCTTGGTTTGGATGGCCGCCATGCGGCCAAATTCCGCCTGTTGTGGGGTGACATCATCTGTGACTTCCCAGCCTACTTCGGCTTCTGGGTAATCCTGCTGCACGTCGTACAGAGAGATCTCGTGATCCGGATCCTGTACCTGCTCAACGATGGCTTTGGTGGCCAAAACGCGAAAGCCTCCTGCCTCCACATCCAACTCCACATCGAAATTGCGGAAGTGGTCTTCTGCAAAGACCACATCTCGCTGGATGGTTTTGCGGTAGCGTTCGTAGCCCTTGAGCAGCGCCTCTCGCAGGGCATCGGTGACCACATGGCGGGGCAAGTTGCGCTCCCGCGAGATCATCTCCACCATTTCCGCCAAACCCGGCAGAGGCACCATCGCCATAACCACTGTCCTCCTGCACAAACTTCGTGAAACTTGCTGTTGCTATTGCTCCACAGCGGGAACTGAACCCGCATCTCTGATGCGAAGGGAGGGCCGCACCACCTGCGGTCAAACGCTCTCTCTATCTCCGGTCTCCTAGTCAGTTTCCGATGAGAGGGCAACCCGCTGCACCGAAGCGCGGGGCAACTGAACTCGCCGCCCCTTGAGGGATAAGGCAACCCTCTCCTCATCCCGACCCAGCAGGTGTCCTGACCAAACGGCTTTGCCCTTGTAGGGTGGATCCAAGGTCACCTCCACCGCAAACCCTTTGAAAACCACAAAGTCGCGATCGCTGGTGAGAAGGTTGCTGATGCCAGGGCTGGACACCTCCAACACATACTGGCCTGGGATCAGATCCACCCGATCCAGCTCGACTTCCAAGGCTTGGCTCATGGCTTCGCAATCGGCATGGCTGGTTTCTCGGTCGGGATCCAGTGGACGAATATCCACCCGCAGAACTGGCGGATGCTGGTTGGTGTGGAAAACCATCTGCACCAACTGGTATCCCAGTTGAGCGGCCAAGGGACGGGCCAAGCTCTCCAACTGTGGAATAAGAGGGTGAACCATAACCAACTTGTCACCAACCGGGTGTTGCCGCCAGATCCAAACCCCTTTGAGCCGGAGCCGGCAAAGGGGACAGTAAGCCCCCTCAAAAAGCAAAGAAGTGGGTACCACCCACTCCCCGTTGCTATCGCGGAGCTCCTTGAGGCTCGCCCAGAATCAGTACAGACTTCGAGCGCATCCCCCCTACCTCCTAATTTAGAAGATCTCCTCCGGTTTTGTCATGGGGATCCCCAAAAGGCAACATCTATAATGTGGACAACTGCGGATTTGCCCAGATATCCAGCCGCGTTTTGTGGGGTTTCCTATGACTGTTGCCTTTTCCTACCCGATCTTCGGCCCCAGCATTCAGTGCCCCCACTGTCGGCAAACGATTGCGGCCCTCACCCTGACCGATACCTACCTCTGCCCTCGCCATGGTGCATTTGAGGCGGATGCCGAACAAGAGGAGCTGGTACACCTGCAATCCGGACGGCGCTGGCGCTTTTGGGAAGGTCGCTGGTTTCGTCAGCACACCCACGCCGATGGGATCCGTTTTGAGATTCATGAAGAATTGGATCGGCTGCGCATGCAAGGAATGCGAGCCACTCAGGTGATCGTGGCCGAGCGCTACCGCCAGCTGCTCACCCCTTATCTGGAGCAGGGATCCCACCGTCGCCCCGGCCCACCTCGCCTCTATGGCTTGCCCGTCAGCTTCAGCTCCCAAATCCCAGAGGATAGGGGTGGATCCCCTCAGCGCTGGCGGGTGATCAACTTTGAGCTGACCTACGAGATCGACCCGGCCATGCGGCAGCCGCAATCCCGTCTGCAACTGTGTGATTAGACTGTGTGATTAGAAAGGCGAACAGGTAGAGAGCTGTTGGAAAATTGGTGGCTGCTCAAGTCTTCTAGGTTGTGTTGATCTTTCATTTGAGCCAAAAGAGAGCACTGACGAGATAGAGAAAACTCAAGAAGTTCCTGGCCAATTTGTCAAAACGAGAAA
>NZ_JBSSAB010000013.1:0-68265 GCF_054058195.1 Thermostichus sp. OS-CIW-29 | reverse complement strand
ACTTGGCTCATAAGTTCATTGTACTTCATCAAAGCGCATTCCTCCCGGCACTGACCCTACGGGTACAGTGCGGGGCTCCTGCGATTTCTAGCTGAAGATGCCAGTGTTTCTTGAGGTTGGGTCCTTTCAAGACACCTCGACCCAACCTTTCGAGACCCCTCGGGATTGTTCGGTCAATTGCTGGCAGGAGTGGGGCGATCCACCACCGGAGCACCAAGGGAGTCGCCGCTATCGCAACCGCTCAAAAATAGGGCCAGCACCAGAAAGCAAACAAGCTGAGGGGCGCATAGTTTCCCATCTTAACAAGCTCAACTGCCTGTCCAGATTACCCCAGAGCCATTCCTCATCATCCTGAAGATTTCCTAAGGGACGGTGGGGATGGCCAGGGATCCCTCCAGAGCCAAGCGATCGCTGACGATAAGACGCCGACTCTCCAGCGTGATGCCGGTTTGGTTAACCAACATCACAGAAATCCACTCAGAACGGGGTTCTTGCGGAGCATCTGCCTGTAGGAAGATCCCTCCGGCCTGTAGAGGTTCGAGAGCAAACGAGGTCACCTCTGGGTAGCCCGCCCCGGCAACGGGTTGTTCGGCAACGGCGCCCAACAGCAAAGAGTGGGTGAGAGGCTCTGCCACAATCGCCTGCAGCGAATAGGTGGATCCCGGTTTGACCACCTCCGGCAGGTTCAAGGTGACGGTGGGAGGGGCAGATCCAGAGGTGAGGGTGCTGGCCTCCCGCAGCACTTCTTGGTCAATCAACAGCAGTTGTCCGGGATTGGCTGGATCCGGGCGATAGCGATTGCGCACCAGGGCAGAGGCTTCTACCTGAAAGTCCCCCCGCACCGAGGATTGGGATCCCTCTACTTGGCTGAGAATATCGGCAACAATCTCAGGGCCCACCTGCCGCCAGGAGAGGATCTGGGCCGAATAGGTGAGCTTGGGATGAGAGCTCCACAGCTTGCGGATGGCACCTTCCACCTCTTCCCGGTCCAGCCCATCTCGGTGGCGGAAGTCGGGGCTGTAGCCGGCCATCACCCCTGGCAAATCCCGCCGGTTGGCGGCGGCCACCTGCTGGCTTAGCCACTCCACCAGGGCGGCTGGCGGTGGGCTGGAAACTTGCCGCTGGATCCCACTTTCTAGGGGCATCGGGGCAGCTTGGGCCCAAGCCGAGGACTCCGTCCGGCTGACGTGACCGGCTGTCAATCCAAGGGGGATGCTCCAGCTCACGGCCAGAGCAAGGGGCCAAAGCAGTTGCGGAAAGTTAGATCGGGATTTCAAGCCATGGGCCTCCAGCCGGCAAATCTGGATCCCAGTCTAGCCTTAGGGCAGTTGGGATCCCAAAGTCCAGACCAGATAAGATCGATTGGAATAAGCTTTGGCTCATAGCGCCTGTTCTCCATGGCTCCCCAGCACTCTCCAGCTTTCTTGGCCCTGGTCAACGAGGCCAAAAGCCGCATCCAAGAACTGACAGTCGAGCAGGTCAGGCAAAAACAACTGCAAGGGGATCGCTTTTATTTTGTGGATGTGCGGGAAGAGTCGGAGTGGCAGGCTGGCCATGCTGCCGGAGCCATCCATTTGAGCAAAGGGATCATTGAGCGGGACATCGAGAAGGTGATCCCCGACAAAGAAGCGGAGATCGTCCTGTACTGCGGCGGCGGGTTTCGCTCCGCGTTGGCAGCCGATAATCTACAGAAAATGGGCTATCGTCGGGTGATCTCGATGGATGGGGGCATGCGGGCTTGGCGGGAAGCGGGTTTTCCTGAGGAGCGCTAGAGCTGGCGGATTTCTTCCCTCACCCATGGGAAGAGGGAGGTATTGGCTGCTATCTGGCTGCTATCTGAAATGGCCGACCACTGAAGGCGGGAAGTGGGGGCGGCCCAACCTTGTTTAGAATGGCGATAGCCTGGCCGTTTAGCTTTACCCCTCTGCCATGCTCCAAACCCTGCCCCGCCTGGATGTTGCTGCCCGTTTGCAGCAGTTGCGCCAGCTTCTGCGAGAACAAGATCTGGATGGCTTTTGGGTTCCCTCTGCTGATGAGCATCTCAATGAGTATTTGCCGGAACATCGCAAGCGGCGTCAGTGGATCACAGGCTTTACCGGCTCGGTGGGGGATGCCTTGATCACCCGGGACAGGGCTTGGCTGTGGGTAGATCCCCGCTATCACGAACAGGCGGAGCGGGAGGTGGATCCCAATCTATTGACAGTGATCAAAGGAGGTCTGCCGAATCAGCCCAGCCTGATGGAGATTGTGGAAGAGCTGGGATCCGGCTTTCGCCTGGGGGTGGATCCCTTTACGGTGGCGGTGGCCACCTATCGCCAGTTGCAGGCCCATGCCCAAGCGGGAGGGGTGCTCTTGATCCCGGTCATGGAAAACTTGGTGGATAAGCTGGCTCAGGGATCCGCTCCTGTCGCTCCCTTTGACCGGCCCATTGACTCGGTACCCACCCACCTAAGCGGGGCCACCCCTGCAGAAAAGCTGGCCCAAGTCCGGCAGGAGATGCGCCGCAAACGGGTGGGGCTGCTGCCCCTGACCAAATTGGATCAGGTGGCCTGGCTGTTTAACCTGCGGGGATCCGACATCCCCTACAACCCAGTGTTTTGGGCCTATGCTTTGGTCAGCCTAGATAGAGCGGCTCTATTCACAGATCTGGAGCGGCTCAGTCCCCCATCTCGGCAATTTCTGGCAGAAGCCGGGGTGGAACTCTGGCCCTACGAGACCTACAGCCAACAACTGCCCCAATGGGCCAAGAGCTATGCGCCGGTGGGCTTGGATCCCAAGCAGACCACCCAGGGCACTCAAGAGCTGCTGCAGGATGCGAGCTGCCGCGAGCTGGAGCACCCAGTAGAAGCCCTCAAGGCCGTGAAAAACCCCACCGAGCTGGAACAGATGCGCCTGGCCAACCGCAAAGCCAGCCGGGCCAAGATCCGTACCCTGGCCTGGATCGACCGGCAAATCCAACAGGGGATCCCCATCAGCGAAGCCGATGTGGCCGCCATCATGGAGGCCCATTACCGGGAGGAAGGGGAGTGGGTGGGCCTGAGCTTTAACACCATTGCCGGCGCCGGCGCCAACAGCTCCATCATCCACTACAGCACTCCGGATCCCCAAAAGCTGCTGCAGCCGGGCGAACTGTTTTTGTTGGACTCCGGATCCCACTACTTGGGGGGCACCACCGACGATACCCGCACCGTTTGGATTGGCCCGCAACCCGCGGATCCCTTGTGCAAGCGGCGCTATACCGAGGTGCTCAAGGCCCACATTCAATGCGCCCGCCAGATCTTCCCCCCCGACACCTATGGAGTCTCGTTGGATGGGATCGCCCGCTCTACCCTTTGGCAGGCCGGGCTGGACTATGGCCATGGCACCGGCCACGGTGTCGGCGCCTTTTTGAATGTCCACGAGGGGCCCAACGGGATCCACCGCCGCGCCAGCACCCCTCTCAAAGTGGGCATGATCAACAGCATTGAGCCGGGCTACTACCAGCCGGGATGGGGTGGGATCCGCCTGGAGAACCTCTACGAGGTGATTGCCATTCCCGAGCCGGAGGGCTGGATGGGCTTTCGCTCCCTAACTTGGATCCCTTTTGATGGGCGCTTAATCGATTGGGAACTGTTGAACGAGGCGCAGCGAGCCTGGCTGGACGAGTATCACCGGCAGGTTTACGCCATGCACCACGCCACCTTGCCAGAACAGGATGCCGCCTGGCTAAAATGCGCCTGCGGACTGAGCTGATGTACTCGCAAAAGCGTTGCGCGGCGATTACAAATCCCCTGGCAAAGAACGCAGGAAGGATCCCCGCAGTTGACCACATGCGGCATTGCCATCCAAGCCACGGGTTTGGCGCACAGTGGCCCGCACTTGGTGCTGTTCGAGCTGGCGGACGAACTCTCTGACCCGTGTCGGGTGGGGGCGTTGATAGTCAGCTTCAGAGATGGGGTTGTAAGGGATCAGGTTCACGTGCAGTTGTACCCCTGACCGGCTGGCCTGCTGCAGCAATTGCGCCAGTTGGCGGGCATGAATGGGCAGGTCGTTGACCCCCGATAGCAGGGTATATTCAAAACTGACTCGCCGCCCGGTGCGCAGCATGTAGTCGCGGCAATCCTGGATCAGAGTGTCCAGAGGGTAGTGGGATGCCGAAGGGATCAACCGTTGCCGCAGGTCTTGATTGGGGGCATGCAAGCTGACGGCCAGGGTAACTTGCAGATCCTGCTGCGCCAGCCAGGCAATTTGCCGGGGTACCCCCACCGTCGAGAGGGTGATATGCCGTTGGCCGATGCCGATATCTTGATTCAGGCTGCGGATGGCTTGTACTACCGTATCGCGGTTGAGCAGGGGTTCCCCCATGCCCATAAAGACCACATGGCTGACGCGACGGCCAAAATCTTCCTGCACCGTCAACACCTGATCCAGAATCTCGTGCAGCTCTAGGTTGCGCCGGTAGCCCATCTTGCCGGTGGCACAGAAATCGCAGGCCATCGGGCAGCCCACCTGAGAAGAGACGCAGACCGTCAGACGCTTGGCCGTTGGGATCCCTACCGTTTCGATCAACTGCCCATCCGCCAACCCCAGCAGAAACTTCACAGTACCATCGCGGGCCTCTGTCCGCTGCACAATGCGCGAGCGTCCCACTGGGTAGCTTTGCACCGCCTCTCGCCAAGCCCTAGGAAACACCGTCACCTGTTCCAGGGAGCGGATCCCTTTTTGGTAGATCCAAGCATGCAGTTGTTGCCCGCGATAGGCCGGCTGTCCTTGGGCAACCGCCCAGTCTTTCAGAGCAGACAAGGATTGCCCCAGCAGCGGAATGGGTAGGGCCGACATCAATACCATCTTAGACGAGATCTCAAGAGGCACAGGAGTCCGGCTCCTCTACTCTAGCCTGTCCCTGCAACCCAATCCCCTTCAAGAACTCCGTCCGAGTGGCGCGAACGGCCTCGTCGCCACAGGGTTGCGGTTCCCCTGCCCATGGCAACAACTCCGCCAGAGACAGGGCGGGTGACGGTAAGCAACAATGCTCTCTTAAATCCCTTAAATTCCCTTAAATCAAGTTGCCCAAGGGCTTTTCCACCCCGCACTCAAGTACAGGGCTACCAAGCTATTCCCTGGTGTAGTTTTGTAGAGTGTGTTATGGAGTGCGCCATCGGGACGGAGTCCCTGACAGTTGGACAAAGTCTGCAGGATCAGGAGCGCTCGATCTGAATCTTCTCGATTTCAATCCATTGAATCCATCTGAACCTATGTCTGTTTCCCCACAACTGGCTCAACTGGCCACCTGGATGGCAGGGCACTTCAACAACCTACAACAGGCGATTGCAGAGCCCGTCTGGTTTGCCAACATTCATGTGTACCAATGCCCCTTGCCTTGGTCGGTGTTGCAGGGGGTGGGGTTTTACGTGGAGCAACTGTACGACATTTATCCTGAGCAGCCTTACCGACAGCGGGTGATCCACCTCTTCGATACTCCAGATGGGATCCGGATTCAAAACTATGCTCTGACAGCTCCTGACTCCTACAGGTGCGCCGGTCGGGAGTTGTTGCTAAGCAACGCTTACGCGAAGGGGAAATTGGCCGGTCTGACAGCAGCGGAGTTGGAACTCTTGCCCGGCTGTGTCACCCAGGTGGAATGGACGGGATCCTGCTATCGGGGCCGCAGCCTGCCCGGCAAAGGCTGTATTGTTGAACGCAAAGGCAGAACCACCTATTTGTACAGCGAGTTTGAGATCGGAGCCGACTACTTTCACAGCTTGGATCAAGGTCGGGATCCGGAGACCGATCAAGTGATCTGGGGATCCCTATCCGGGCCTTTTCGGTTTGTCAAAAAACAGGATTTTTCCCAGTACCTACCGCAGTGGGCTGAAGTGCTGAACCATGAGGCTGTTGGAGCAACTGGTTGAGCAGCTGCGGGCGCTGGGGATCCCGTTCGCGTCGTCAGGACGGACTTCCCGGCGAGAGTTGGTCTGGCTAACCCTGCGGTTGGCCTGGGAAAACGCGATGCGCTACCGGCTGTAAGGACTCCGTCCCGCTTACGCGATTGGCCTGGCCTCTGAAATGGCCTATAGCTCGATGTTGGCGCTGTTCCCCTTCATCCTCACGCTCCTGACCGGGGTTGGGCTGTTTGTCGGCTCCTCTGAGCAAGCCTTCGAGCGCTTGATGGAGCAGTTGAGCCAAATTGCTCCCCAAGAGGCCCTGACGCTTTTGGATCGGTATGTGCGCGAGCTCCGCTTCGGGCAAAAAAGTGCTCCGCACCGCTGACGCGAACGGGGGTTGTTGTCGCTCGGCTTCTTGGGCACCCTGTGGGCTGCTTCTGGAGCCATGGGGGCGGTGATGACAGCTTTGGATCTCAGCCATGAGATCCCTCAAGATAGGCGCCGTCCCTTCTGGAGACGCAAGCTGATCTCGCTGGTTTGGATGCTCGCCACCTTGGGGTTGACCGGACTGGCCAGCTTGATCTTTTTGTTCAGTGCCAGCTTTTTGCGCTTCTTGTACAGGAAAGCGGGATTCTTAGCGCAGGAAGTTGGCGGGCCGACTCAGTTGGATCCCCTGCGAGAGCTGGGGTTGAACTTGTGGGGGATCCTCACTTGGCCAATTTCCTTGGGGTTGGTCGTCTTCTCCTGCTGGGTGCTGTATCGATTTGGCCCCAGCTTGCGCCGACCCCAAATCCCGATTTGGCCGGGGGCCATCGTGGCCAGCCTACTGTGGGTTGGGGTGTCGTGGGGGTTGCGGATTTACGTGGAGCACTTTGGGCAGTTCAACCAAGTCTACGGGGCGGTGGGGGCGGTTATTGTTCTGCTGCTCTGGGTTTGGCTCACTTCCTTGGCGCTGCTGTTTGGGGATCAAATCAACATCGCCCTCTACCAGGCGCAAAAATGGATTGAAGAACGGGATCCCTAGCCCTTACTCCAAATCCGAGTCATGGATGCAGACGGAAATTCTCTCACCCACTCCTGAGCACATTGCCGTAGCGGCGGCAGCCTTGCTGCGGGGCCAGTTGGTGGCCATCCCCACGGAGACGGTTTACGGCCTGGCGGGCAATGGCTTGGATGAGCAGGCAGTGGCAAACATTTTTGCCGCCAAGGAGCGCCCCCGCTTCGATCCCCTGATCCTGCATCTGCCGGCTGGGGTGACCCTAGAGCAATTGCAGGGGTGGCTGGTGGACGTGTCGGCTTTTACTCCCGCCGCTCGCGCTCTGCTGGGATCCCTGATCGACACCTTCTGGCCGGGGCCCCTAACCTTGGTGCTGCCCAAGTGCCCCACCGTGCCGGATCTGGTAAGCAGCGGGTTGCCTACTGTTGCCCTGCGGGTGCCTGCTCACCCGGTGGCTCAAGCTTTGTTGCAGGCGGTGCAAACCCCTCTGGCTGCCCCCAGTGCCAATCGCTTTGGCCGCATCAGCCCCACCTCAGCCCAGGCCGTCTATGCAGAGTTGGGAGGGCGGATCCCTTACATCTTGGATGGGGGAGAGTGTGCTGTGGGCCTGGAGTCCACCGTGCTAAAGCTCAGCCCCGAGGGGATCCCAACGCTGCTGCGCCCAGGAGGGATCCCACTGGAAGCCCTGGAGGCCCACCTGGGGTTGCCCATCCGGTTGCCCCCAGAACAGGCCCCCAAGGATGGCACAACGGGCCCGCCAGAAGCGCCGGGACGACTGAGCAGCCACTATGCCCCCAGTAAGCCTCTCCGGCTTTTGCCCACCCCTTTTGCCCAGCTTCAGCCCGGCGATTGGCAACAGGTGCAGCACCTGACAACCGGTCATTCCCACCTGGGCATCCTCAGCTTTGCCACGGATCCGCAGGCTCTGCTGAACACCCTCTCCCGCCATTGGCCGGGGATCACTTTCAGTTTGGAGTGTTTGGGTTCGGATCCCAAGGCAGCCGCCCGCGCCCTCTTTGCCAGCCTGCGCCGACTGGATGAGGGAGATGCTACGCTCCTGCTGGCAGAGCCCCCACCCATCTCGACGGGGTTGGGCTATGCGATGATGGATCGGCTACGCCGGGCCAGCAGCCTTTCGCGTTAGCGTCGCTTAGCGATATGGAACTCTCCCCCCTCGTTGCCATCGTAATGGGTAGCGATTCCGATTTGCCCACCCTTGCACCTGCCGCCCAGGTGTGTGAGGAGTTTGGGATCCCTTACCAGATGCAGATCCTCAGCGCCCACCGCACCCCCGAGGCCATGGTAGAGTTTGCCCGCCGCGCCCATACCCAAGGGATCCGCGTCATCATTGCCGGGGCAGGGGGAGCAGCCCATTTGCCGGGGATGGTGGCCTCTCTCACCCCCCTGCCGGTGATCGGGGTGCCGGTGCTCAGCCCATCCCTGCAGGGGATCGACTCCTTATACTCGATTGTGCAAATGCCCAAAGGGATCCCGGTGGCCACGGTGGCCATTGGCAACGGCTACAACGCGGGTCTGTTGGCGGTGCAGATCCTGGCCAGTGGGGATCCCGACCTGCTCCGGCGAGTGATCGCCTATCGGGAAAGCCTAAAACAGGCGGTGCAGGAGAAAAACGATCAGTTGCAAGCCCAAGGGTGGAAAGCCTATCTCGACTCCACCGGCAAAGCATAAGAGCATAATTTAGAGAACGTTGACCTATCTTGCCGCCTTGCAAAGGGCCAGATAGGGCCGAGTTTTGGGAGTTGCCATCGGTGAAGCATCAATCGGGTCGCCCTTCTTCCGGCCAGGGATCCTGGCCAGAATATCTGCAGCGGGTGGGGCGTGGGGCAGTGGAGACGGGATCCCAAGTTGCTCTGTGGATCCTATCGGGGCCGCAGTGGCGGGTTTTGGCTCTGTCGGCCTTGGCGTTGGCAGGGCTGGCCTTCTGGAATGGGCGGCTGGCGCTCTCTCTGGGGGTGGGCACCTTGGTGATGTTGGGGCTACAGGGGGTGCGCAGCCCTGAGTTCAACCGCCGCTGGCAGGAGTGGCAAGCTTGGTTTCGGCAGGCGGATCGCTGGCTTTTGCTGGCAATTGGTTCGGGAGCAGCCGCCACCTTGGGCACCTACACCCTCATCTCCATCTGGGCAGAATCCACCCAACGCTGGCTGGCCACCGGTGCCATTCTACAGGGATTGGCCACTCTAGCCTTGTTGTCGCTGCTGTTTGGGGAGTGGCTCAGGGGCCGACAAGAGCGGCAACGGTCTCAATTGGAGCGCGACCTCAGCGACATTGCTTCTCCCGATCCCTTCCGACGGCTGGCGGGCGTTCGCCGCTTGCAGAGCTTAATGTCCCACCTGGATCCCGAGCAAACCCGGCTGGCGGTGGATTATCTGCGGTTGGCCCTCGACCAAGAGACGGTAGCGGTTGTGCGGGAAGCCCTGCTGGAGGCCCTACAGGGATGGGGGATCCTGCGCCGCCTCAACGATTTGACCAATCTCAAACACCCCAGCAGGGATCCCTCTTCAAACTAAGATAACGGCTGTCTTGGTCCTCAAGGGTTTGACTGGGATGATAAATTCAGTCCCTTGGGCAATCCGCCAAATAGATTGCTCACCTCAGGTTTAGCTAAACCGCCGAGAAGCCCCGCGCTGTATGCGTAGCAACCCTGCGGGAAGCTAGCTACAGGGTCGGGAGTATGTTACGCGGCATACCCCCTTTCCATCTAGGCTCAGGCTTGTCCCTGATACATTCACGCTGAACTCTCCTGAACATGGTTCAGGAAAGAAGCGATCGCATCCTGCCTATCTTTGAGCAGGAAGGCGGTATCCCGCAAAGCCCTGAGGAATACCCCCCGAGCGCTTTCCCCCTTCACTTCCCGGCAACCGTTGCGGTGGACTCAAGGATCAGGGGGAAACTTGGTCTACTATATCCCTCTCAATGACTTTTGCCAAACCGCCTAAAGCTCAGTAAATTCAGCAAAGTTCAGGGTTTTGGGGGTTAGAGGCATGCTCTGCCGCCAGCCCTATTGCAAAAAGCTTGCTTAGAGCTGGCCTGCAAGGAAGGCTAGAATCTTTTACTATGGGTAATCCTCTCCAGCCGCTCCCTTAGCCGCACTGTGCCAGCATGTATACCATTTCCGACTTTGACCGCCTGATCCAGTTTCTCCCGGTGGAGATCCGCCCTGAAGTGCAGATCGAGATCGGCACCCCCGACCAGTCTCGGGTTGTGCAGCCGTTGTGGCGCTTTCCCTGGCAGAAATACTCTCGCTTCGCCATTGACCTCAGCCGTTGGCAGAAGCTGAGCCCTGACCAGCAGAAGATCTACTTCTTGCGAGAAGCGGTGATGGCCACAGAGCTGGCTTTGGGGGATAACTGGTCGGCGTTGTTGCTGTATCCCGCCTTGATCGGGGCCGGCAGCATGGGCATTTTGGTAGAGCTGCAGATGGGAGATAACCTCGGCGTTGGCTTAGCAGCAGGCTTGGCCGCGTCAGCGGTGTTTCTGTTGCGCAAAGCGGAGAAGGGCCAGAAGGCCCAGGTGGCAGCCGACGAGTTTGCCGTGCGCTATGCCTCCCAGAATGGCTACACCTCCGAGCAAGCTGCTGCTATCTTGCTGAGCGCGCTGCAGCAGGTGGCCATGCTGGAAGATCGCGTTAAAAATGACTACGACACCACCATGCGCCGCCGCAACCTGGAGTTTTTGGCGCAGCGAGGCCTGGGAGCTGGCACCCTGACCATCAACCCCAAGTACCGCAACAAGGGGCAAAGCTCCAGCCCGAATCCTTTCCAAAACCCTTTCCAGCGCTGAGGCCTCTCAAAGCTAGTTAGGGATTGACTGGGCTTATTCTTCGTCCTCTTCCAACTCTGGAAGCTCCTCAGTTGGGGTAGACTTGATCGCCTCATCTTCTACAATCACAATTTCTGTATCGGGGCTGTAATACCGACGCACATCCCACTCCGTAATCCAGCGGCGAATAATTGACCGCACAGTGGTTGTGCTGTAGAGCTCAGGAAGCTGTGGCAGCGATGGGCGTACCCAATCGGGATAAGCTTTCTGGTAGAGATCCGCTACCCTATGCCACATGGATTGAATGTCCTCGCGGGCTTCTAAGCAGGAACAGAGAGGGGTAGCTTGGCTAATAGCCTCCATGCCGGCCTTTACAACTTCCTCAGACATATGCTTCTGGAGAGCTATCTTAGGTGCTTTCTCCCAATCTCCTTTTTCTTGTAGAATGACCCTCTCGAAATCGCGGGTTACTGCTCCTACGAAAACCAGCGGAGCTTTCTTTATTTCTTCAGGCAGGGTTGTTGTACCAAACAAGTGCCCAAGAACGCGGTACGACTTGACCCGCTGAAGAAGACTGTACTGGGCAATAAGCTCAATCTCATCCACCAAAACCACCAAGCCCCCAAACCCTATGGCCCGACATAGCTGGGCACAGAAGGCCAGGCGCTGCCAGTGTAGGCTTTCTGCAGGGGGTAGCTTGCCAATGGGATAAGCACCTGCCAAGCCGTGATCCCGTAGGCTTCGCCTTACCTCTGAGGACTTCAGAGTGGGCTCACCAGCCCAAAAGCGGACAATGGCGTCTAGCTTCTCGTCATCGCCTCCTAACCTTTGGTACAGAGCCAAGGTGGCCGGCCACCAGCCTGACCCAAACTGCCACTGGTTAACCCAAAGCTGGAACTTCTGGAAAGAAGGCGAGAAAGAAGGCGAGGAGTCCTGTAGCCGGGCTGCCATGCCTTGGATCCCACGCTCAACCATGTCAGGGAGCTCGACCTGGGCAAGGAGGCGGGGAATCAGGCGATTGGGGTTACCGAGGGGCAACTCTTTGGAGACGACAACTAGGGAGGTGGCAAAATTATTCTTCCTTGCTCGCTCCTGCAGGGTTAGTAGAAGATGGGACTTGCCTGTCCCAAAATCCCCCTTTATCAGCATTCCTGCAGGGCCTGAACTAGCACCCTTGCACAGCTCTTGAAAACCCTCCTCAATCTGAGACTGCCAAGAGCCAAGTTCTGCAACTGCGAACCGGTTAGGAACGCCATTTCGTAGGGCTTCAATGGCCCGCCTAGCTGCAATCGCTACATTCATAGAAGCTGCACCATAGCTGTGCATGGATTAGGCTTTTGAAGAGAAGAAACCTCATTCTCAATTCGAGTTTGCAAAGCTCGATATCTATGATAAGACAGACGCTCAGATTCAATAAACTCTGGAGGAGCTAAGAAAATTAACACAGTTTTTTCTAGTTCACTCTCCGCATCGATAAACTCACGCAAAGTCTCGTAGAGCTCAAGGATTTGTCGACTGGTAAAGTTAGGGCGTCCACTGGGGGTCCGCTCGTAGTAGTGAAGCAAGCTGACAAGGACTGCTACTAAGCCGGATCGTCGTGTAAATAGTCTTAAGAAAGAAAGTAGAATCCCTCGAGCATTTGTCCTGTCAATCTTTCGAAAAATAGCCGCTTCACGCACCCGGCTGATAGAGCTCAGCGTACCTTTAAGCCACTCTTGAATTGCAGAGCATAGACCTTCCAGAGTGCCTGGGCTTTGAAGGGGTTCGTAGACAAGTCGGACTATGGCTTTGCGAAAGTCAAGGGCTAGTGAGTAATCCAGAAAAATACCTCTCTTAATTTCCCGCTGAAACTCTAGTTTGATCTCACGGGCTTCAATCTGATAGAATTCGGCCAACTGCTCTAAAGTGCAGTCCTGCAGATCTAGCCTGGGAGGGTATCCAATTTTTTGGAGAATGTTGAAGCGCAGATCTTTGGCAAAAGTCTCCCAATCTACTCTCTGAGCAAGGGCAAACCAAAGCTGTTCGACTGAATGCAGCTTTAAGCACTCCTCTGTCAAATCAAAAATATGAAAGGAATACTGGTTAAGCTTTTCCAGCAGCGCTTTCCGCACCCAAGAGTAGGAATCTTTCGGAACAACGGCCAGCTTGACAGTGGCACCACCTTCAGGGATAAAAGAACGCAAGTAGTCTTCTTCCAGACAGCGCAGCCACAAATCAGGCTCTAGCCGACCCTGGCCCTCTTCGCTCATAGCTTCTCAAACTCCAAAAGATAGTAGGCGTGCTCCACCCCAGCTTCGTCTCGAATGCGGTAGTAGCGACCCGAGCGCGTGCCTGTAGACGCGGAGAAGATCAAGCGGTAGCCCTCCACATGGTTGGTGCCATTTCGATCCAAGAGGTAAAGATGCCGCGTAAACTCCACTTCGGTGTAGTCTGGGTTGTTGAGGTGGAGCACCTCGAAGACATCGCGAGCAGGTACTTGAAGAGAACGAGGCAGCTCTGCGCTTGACTTTCTCAAGTAACCCGCTGCAATTTTTGCCGCTTTCCAGATGCGTTCAAGAACTACCTCTGGATTAGTTTCTTTCCCTTTGGTCATTCTTGCTCGGAGAATCTTCTCTGCAATGGCACTGGGCCGTTGAGAGCGTAGAAGCTTGCGATCTATGCGCACTCCCTCCCTGGAAAAGCGCACTAAGGCGGGGAAAGCTACAAAGACATGGGGGCTTTCCGTAGGCAGCCAAGGCTGGCCGACTCGTTCTCCTACCTCGCTAGCAAGTTCTTCAAGAGAAGTTCTCTCCAAAACCTGCTGGGTTTGTTCAAGGGCTTGTCTTACCGTCTCCACCTGGGAAAGAGCCTCGCTGAGGACAGAGCTACAGCCTTGTAGCTGGCGGCTCAGGGCTGGAACTTGCCCTCCTTTACAAGCGACTTGGGCTTTCCCTGCGGTCTCCTTTGCTTTCTTAGTCAGGGCAAATAGCTTGCCTAGCTCGTCGTCAAGAGTCTTGAAGAGGGCTTCAATCATTAGTTTTTGGGCCTTTTCTTCGAGAAATCTAGCATCACCAAGAGTTTGGGTGCAAGGCCTTCCCACCTCCGGCTCTTCAAGGCATACGCAGTTCCCCTTCCACCTCAAGGCGGGTGTAAGGGCCAATGGAGAGGAAGCGCTCCCCTAGCATTTCAGCAGCAGCAGGCTGAATCCAGCCCATACGCTGCAGCAGGTGCAAAGCCAGGGCATACTTGGCCCGGGCGGCTCCATCCTGGACCTTGATGGCCAGGCCCATGCCTTCCCCCACCCGGCCAATGCACTGGATCCCTTCAGCACCCGATTTGCTCACCAGATCCCCTTGAGTGGCCCGCATCAATTCCGTGTCGAAACACCCCTGTCCAGCCACCATCTCCGGGTGATGGGTCATGGCCCGTGCTACCGATTCCAAGTCGGGCCGCTCGCCGGCGGTCAGTTGGGCGAATAGAGAAGCCAGGTGGTTCAGTTGCAATTGGTAGGTGGGCACCCCACAGTCATCCCGCGCAAACAAAAACTCCTCCGAGGGCATTTGCAGCAAATCCGCCAACTTGGCCCGCACCAGCGCTTGCACCGGATGCTGCCGCTGGGCGTAGTCTGACAAGGTCCAGTTTTGGGCGCGGCTGGCCACGAGCATGCCAGCATGTTTGCCGGAGCAGTTGTGGCACAGGGGGCTGGGCTTGCCGGGTGGGGTGGGGCAGACCAGCAAATCGGGAGACAGATCGGCCCGCCACAGTATGCTGAACACCTGCCGCGCATGAGCCGTGGTGCCCTGATGGGATCCGCACATGATGGCAATATCTTTCTCGCTGAGGCGGTAGCGCTCGCGGATGCCGGTGGAGAGCATGGCCAGTGCTTGGAAAGGTTTGAGGGCAGAACGGGCAAAGACGGGGGTGGTGCTGTTGCCGGCCATGGCCAGAGAACGCCCGCGGCTATCGGCCACGACAGCTTGGCAATGATGGATAGATTCGGTCAACCCCTCCCGCAAGACATGGATTAAGAGTTCGGGGGCGGTGGAACGATTCTCAAATGACATGAAAACCTGGGAAAGGGCTGACGAAGCTGGGAAAGAGGGTGTGTACTCTTCAAATCATACGCGCAGATCCTACGCGAGAAGTTGGCGGGATCCCCTAAAGTAGCAAAATGGAACCCTTCCGCTCGGATCCCTGACCTCTGCCATGTCCTCCAATCCCCTGGTGTTTTTGGTCTGTCACGGCAGCCGGGATCCCGATTATCAGCAGGCTTTGGCAGATTTGTTGGCCCGGGTGCAGCAGCAGCTGGCTCCCCAGCCGGTGGAGCTGGCCCAGTTGGAAGGTCAGCCTCTCACCCTGGCCGAACAGATTCAAGGACGGCTGGCAGCTTGGCTGGGCGCAGGCCGATCTCCCGATCAAGTGGTGCTGCTGTCGCTGTTTATGGGCGAGGGATCCCATGTGGAAGAGGATTTACCGGCTGCGGTGAAGCAGGTTCAAGCTCGCTGGCCGCGCCTGCCCATCCGGTTAACACCCCCCATTGGCCAGCACCCGGCCCTCCTGGATCTGTTGGTGGCTCGCATTCTGGCTCCACAGCCCTCTTGCTCTGCAACGCTCAGGCAATCCGGCGAACGGGCAGATGCCTGGATTGTGCTTGGCCATGGCAGCCGTCTGCCGGGGTTTGCCGCCCAGCTCCAAGCAGGGATCCAAACTGTGCAACGGCGCTTGCCCGAGATCCCCTTGCATGTGGCTTTTGCTGCCCAGTCCCCCACCTTAGAAGCGGTCGTGATCCATTGCTTGCGCCTTAGCCAGTGCCGTCTACGGGTGCTGCCGTTTTTTCTCTTTCCAGGCGGTCTGCTGCGCGCCCTACAAGAACAGGCTCAGCGATTACAGCGGGAATGGCCTCTGCTCCAAATCCAGGTGGAGCCGCCCCTCTGGCGGGATCCTCAACTGATGCAGGCCATTGTGGAGACACTCCAGGCTTTTAGCCCGGCGCTGGAATAGCCGAATCTTTCCCGTTCCCTCAAAATGGATATTTCCAACAGCAATGACGCGACCGGGACTTGAGATGGGCAAAGTGTATTTGGTGGGGGCAGGGCCTGGGGATCCGGGGCTGCTGACGGTGAAGGGAAAGGCGCTACTCGCCCACGCGGATGTGGTCATCTACGATGCTCTGGTGGGATCCTCCATCCTGGAGCTGATCCCGCCGACGGCAGAACGGATCTATGCTGGCAAACACTGCGGCGCTCACACCTTGCCCCAGGAGCAGATCACAGCCTTGCTGATGGAGAAAGCTCGGACGGCAGCCGTGGTGGTGCGGCTCAAAGGGGGGGATCCCTTCATCTTTGGGCGGGGGGGAGAGGAGATGTTGGCTCTGGTGCAGGCCGGGATCCCGGTGGAGGTGGTGCCGGGAATTACGGCGGGCATTGCCGCCAGCGCCTATGCCGGGATCCCTCTCACCCATCGCGACCTCAGCTCCTCAGTTGCTTTTGTTACCGGACATGAGGCGGCAGGGAAATACCGCCCTCAGGTCAATTGGCGGGCTTTGGCCGGGGCGGTGGAAACCCTGGTGATCTACATGGGCATGCACAACCTCAGCCATATTGCCGCTGAATTGTTGGCCGGAGGGAAAGCTCCCGATACCCCGGTTGCCCTGATCCGCTGGGGCACCACCCCTGAGCAAGAGATTCATCTGCTCCGCCTGCAGACTCTGGCTGGGCAGCCCTCGCCCGTAGCACCGCCTTCAATTGTTGTGGTGGGAGCGGTGGTCAGCCTGGCCGGCTTGTTGCCCACTTTGCGTCCGCCAGTCTCGTATTGCTCCGCAGCGCTTGCGCAACCGGAATCTCCATGAACGCCTTTTTTCGCAAGTTGGGTGCCCTCTTCTCCGCCTACTACGCCTACATGCTGGAGTACCGGGCCGAGCTGATCCTGTGGGTGTTGGCCGGATCCCTGCCCCTGATCATGATGGGGGTGTGGAGCGAGGCAGCCCGCTCAGGAGACTTCTCGCTGTCTGCTCTGGAGTTCATCCGCTACTTTCTGGCGGTGTTCCTGGTGCGCCAGTTCACCATCGTCTGGGTCATCTGGGACTTTGAGCGAGAGGTGGTCGAAGGCAAATTATCTCCTCGCCTGTTGCAGCCTCTGGATCCCGCTTGGCACCATGTGGCCAGCCACCTGATGGAGCGCTTGGCCCGTCTCCCCTTTACCCTGGTTTTAATCGCCCTTTTCTTCGTCCTCTACCCCCCTGCCTTTTGGATCCCCTCTTGGGCCCAGGCGGGGCTGGGATCCCTGGCCATTCTCCTGGCTTTTGCCCTGCGCTTTCTCATGCAGTACACCCTGGCGCTGCTGGCCTTTTGGGTGGAACGGGTGACGGCCTTGGAGCAATTCCATTTTTTGGTGTACTTGTTTTTCTCGGGGGTGATCGCTCCTCTGGAGGTGTTCCCACCACCCGTGCGCCAGGTCTTGGCCTGGACACCCTTCCCCTACCTGGTGCATTTTCCCGCCAGCCTCTGGGCAGGGATCCCGGTGGATATTCTGGGCGGCTTTGGCATGGGCCTGGCCTGGACGGGCCTGCTCTGGCTGGCTAACCGCTGGTTGTGGCGCAAAGGCTTGCAACAGTACTCGGGAATGGGAGCTTAGAGGGCCAGGTTCAGTCCCTCATTTCACAGCTACCGTAGTCTTCAGCTTTCAACCAGGCCACCCTTGAAACCACTATTATGGGTCAAGGCACCCCAGCCAAATGACGAATCCTGTCCGTCTCCCTAAAATAGCGACAGATAACAGGTGAATAGCGCTTTACCCTTTTCCCTAACAGCCTCCTCGAGTCCTCATGAAGCGTGTACTGGTCGTAGATGACGATCCCCTCTCCCTGAAGGTGCTGAGCCGCCACCTGACTCAGCATGGCTATCGGGTTTGTACAGGCGCTTCGGGTGTGGAAGGATTGCGTCTGTTTGCCCAAGAGCAGCCGGATGTGGTGGTTTCAGATGTGGTGATGCCGGAAATGGACGGCTTTGAGTTTTGCCGACAACTGCGCCAACAGCGCGGCGGCGAGCTCGTCCCCTTCATTTTTCTCTCTTCGCGGGGAGAGATCGATGACCGAGTTCAGGGCTATGAGCGGGGGGCGGATGACTACATCATCAAGCCCTTTGAACCCCTGGAACTGGTGGCCAAAATCGAGGCCCAGATTGAACGCTCCCGCCGCACCCAATCGGAAATTTTGCGGCTAATCCAACAGCAGTCCCAGCCAAAACCCGAAGCGGACCCCCGCCCCACCCCACCCGAATTGCCCCTGACCCCTGCCGAAGAGCGGGTCTTTCGGGAAGTCATTCGCGGCTTCACCAACAAGCAAATCGGCGAGAAGCTGTTCATCAGCCCGCGCACCGTGCAAACTCACCTGACCAACATCCTCAGCAAGCTTTCTTTGGAAAATCGCTCGCAACTGGTGCGTTTTGCCTACGAACGGGGCTACACCGCCGAAGAGGAGCCGGGCCAGAAGGGATCCCTTTCAGGCCAGGTGTAGCCTCAAAACAGCACGTGGCGCTTTTCGCACCCGGCAGGGGATCCGCTCCTTGCCCAAGCGGACAAATGCCTCGTAGCGATGGCAGCCGGAGAACCCATAATACTCCCCTTCCACTTCCAAAACCTCAATGGGCTCCTGTAGGCCGACTGCTTCAATGGAAGCCATCAGCGCCTGCACCTTATCCGGATCCGTTTGCCGCGGCAAAGGGCGGCGAATTTGGGCAAGGGGAATCTCGCGAATCTGCGCCATGTTGAACTTTCTCCCTAAGCAAGCTACTTAATCATACTCGTTATGACTTTGCTCTATCAAGACTGGCAGAGGGTATGGATTCTCAGGCCAGAGCATGGCAGGATAACACCATTCCTCACTGCTCTCTCCCTCAGTAGCCAACCCAGCCATGTGGCAACTCCTCAAAGCCTTATGGGGAAAGATCGCCGGCCAAGCCCCCCCTGCACCCCCCGCTGCCGCGCCACGCAAGGCCCCACGACCGCCCCTTGGCAAGAGGCCGGTTCAGCAGCCCTCTCTTCAGAAGGCCGCTGCTGCGAAGGCTACCCGCAGAGAAGAAGCCCCTGAGCCCACCCCAGAACATCCCGCCCCAAAAGTTGCAGTAGCCCAACGGGGTGAGGAACCTGTGGTGTGGATCCCTGCTCAGGAAAAATCCCCAGACTCCCAGGCAGTAGAATCCCCCATCGGCCCAGCTCAACCCACCTCTACGGCCAAAAGCATCAGCAGCTTCTGGGCCATGACCGACACTGGATCCCGGATTTCCTGCATTGCTGCCACCACCGACAGTGGCCGTGCGGTCAGCTCCATTGCGACTGCTAGGCTCCGCCAACCGGAATAGCGACCGGGATCCCTCTGGCTCCAGAAAAAACTTCAGGGCAAGTCAGGAATAGCTCCTATCCATTCCTACCCACCACTGCAGGGATCCCCAGGGGGCATTGGGCCGATAATAGACAGGTAGCGTTGGGGGCTGCCAAGCATGCTGGAGATGATCTTTAACGGGGCTAACTGGTTTGCTCTGCCCTTTTGGGCCTTGATGATTCTGCTGCCGGGTTGGAAGGTAACCCGCAAAGTGATGGAATCGCTTTTGCCCATCGCTCTTTTGGCGGCGGTTTATTTGTATCTTTTGGTCACCGGGTTTAATGCCGATGTTCTCAAGGAATTTTCCAACCCTCAACTGTCTCTGACCAGCTTAACTGGCCTATTCAGTCAACCCTCTGTTATGGCGACGGGATGGGTCCACTACATCGTCATGGATTTGTTTGTGGGCCGCTGGATCTTCTTGGAAGGGTGGGATAAGCGAGTATGGACAACCCATTCCCTGATTTTGTGCTTGTTTGCTGGGCCTGTGGGTCTGCTCTCCCATTTGCTTACGGTGGCGATTGTACAAGCAACTCGCCAGAACCGGCCCAGTGTTGCTCAACCTGAAAAAGGCTCAGAAGTGCCGCAAGAATCCATCTAGCCCCTGCTTGGCTTTATAGCTCTTTCCGATGCACAGGGTGCAAAATGAGCAGCGTGGGATCATCCTCGACCTCAACGTTGCTGCCACGCAGCTCCCCAGCGCTACGTACTCGCCAGCACACAGGGTGGTTCCCGAGTGCCTTTAGGTGCCGTTGTAAACAACAACCACAAAACCCACTGAGGTCGGATCCAACCGTCAGGCTGTCGGGTTTAGGGCCTACAGCCCGTTTACGCGAACAATGCGCCCTGTGCTGCTGTGGGCGAGAGCGGCTGACTACCCTGGCACTGCAGGCAGCGTAGCACAAAGCCGCTTTAAAGGGCGGGGCTTCAAACCCAGTTTTTCGGTAACCGAATTCTTGTATTCTGAAACCCTGACATACTCCCCGCCCTACTGGCTTGCTTCCGCGCAGCGATGGGACGGGGCCTTAAGCTCAGTCTTCGGGTAAACAGGAGTGCAAACCTCTCATGACTGCTACCTTTGTTCACACACCCTTGGCGCAAACTGTTCTGCCTCGCCCTTCCCGAACTCGGGATCTCCTGCTGGTTCTGGGGGGAAGTTTGTTCGTAGCTGCCCTGGCTCAGGTGCGGATCCCTCTGCCCTTCACGCCGGTACCGATTACCGGGCAAACCTTTGGGGTGATGCTGGTGGGGGCAGGCTTTGGGGCACGGCTGGGCTTTCTCACGTTGCTGGTGTACCTGCTGGAAGGGATCCTGGGATTGCCCTTCTTCAGCGGTGGCGGATCCGGGCTTGGCCACT
Source organism: Thermostichus sp. OS-CIW-29 (assembly GCF_054058195.1). Taxonomy (NCBI): domain Bacteria; kingdom Bacillati; phylum Cyanobacteriota; class Cyanophyceae; order Thermostichales; family Thermostichaceae; genus Thermostichus; species Thermostichus sp. OS-CIW-29. Next base: position 47,911 of record NZ_JBSSAB010000013.1, on the reverse strand, counting down.
TGGCGGGGGCGACGGGGGGCTACCTATTGGCTTTTCCCCTAGCTGCGGGGCTGATGGGCTGGTTGGTGGAGCGCTGGGGCGTGGATCGCAACCCCTGGAAGATGGCGCTGGCGATGTTATCCTGCTCAGCTCTGATTTTTTTGCTGGGAGCCACTTGGCTGGGGGTGTGGCTGAACCAGAATGTTGAGCCCACCTCGATCTTGGCCGTCCTCAACAAAGGGGTCTTCCCTTTTATCCCAGGAGACTTGGTGAAGTGCGGACTGGCGGCAGTGCTGCTGCCCACCATCTGGCGCTGGGTGGGACGGGAAAGGCCACCGGCTGACTCGTAACCCACTGGGCAAGAGCAGCAACTCTAAAGACCGCTCCGGCAAAGCAGAAGGGGCCTGGGATTAGCCTCGGGTCGGAAAATCTAAAAAAAAGATAACAGCTCCGAGGATTTGGCCTTTTTTCTGAGATTCTAAAAACTGTGCTCAATGCGATGTTCAATACGGCCTATTCATGGAGCTTTTCTTTACATTGCTCTAGAGTTTTATAAGTCGCTGACTGGTCGCGGCAGAGCCCCCTTGTGGGGCTTTTTATTTTCTATCTGCCGACCGGAAAAAGTTGAACTCAACCTACTATGGTCATTCCAAGCTATAATTTGATCTCTATAGACTCCCTAAATAGACGGGAACCCCGTCAGGCAACAGACGCGCCGGATCCCAGAAACATCCTGGTGGGTAGTCATTCAGCCCTTGACGGGCACCTTCTTTTCCAGCCACTGAGCCACTTGATCTGCCAGGTCAACTCCTTCCAACTGACAGAGTTCTCGCAGCATTGTTGGGCTGGTCACGTTCACTTCGGTTAGTCGTTCCCCGATAACATCAATCCCGACAAAATACAGCTTCTCCTGCCTGAGCACCGGTGCCAAAGCCCCGCAGAGAGCCCGTTCTTTTTCGGTAATCTTGGTTTTTTCCACTCGACCGCCGGCAGCAACATTGCCCCGAAAATCGCCCTCTCCAGGGATCCGATTGACGGCGCCCAAAGGTTCTCCTTCCAGCAACAAAATGCGTTTATCTCCTGCGGCCGCCTGTGGCAAATACTCCTGCACCATCACAGGCAGCCGACCAAATTGGGTGCTCATTTCAATCAACGAGTTGAGGTTTGGATCCCCGGCATTGACCCTCAGGATCCCTTCCCCACCTTTGCCACCCAAGGGCTTGAGCACCGCCTGTCCTTCCTGTTCGACGAACTGACGCAGCAGACGCTTGTTGCTGCTGACGCGGGTGCGCGGGATCCACTCTTGAAATTGCAGGGCATAGAGCTTTTCGTTGGCCGAGCGGATCCCGGCAGGATGATTGAGCACCAGTGTGCGGCTGGGAGAGAGACGATCCAAAAGGTAAGTGGCATAGAGATAGGCCGCATCTACCGGCGGATCCTTGCGCATCCACACCGCCTGCATTTGGCTCAGGGGCAGCAGTTGCCGGTCTTTGACCTCATACCAGGGATCCGCTTGCAGATCCAACCGGATTTCCTCAAGGGATCCCCAAGTTTCCCCTTGATCCCAGTAGAGATCCGCCAGGCCCAGGCAGAAAATGCGGTGTCCCCGTTTCTGCAGAGCTTCCATCAGGGCAATGCTGGTGTCATGGCCCACCTGCAACTGAGGCAATGGATCGACAATAAAAGCTACCTGCATGGGAGGTGTGGTTCACTGACGAAAGGCTGCCCCGAGTATGCAACAAATCGGAGCCGATGGCTCTCCCCCGGTAGGCTGTTTCCACAAGAGAAGGCCCCCTCTGGAAAGCTCGATGCAGGGTTGTCTTTTTAACATCCTCTTAACCTCGGCAGGCGGCGCAAACGTTAGCTTGATAGGTGGGATCCCTGTTGGCCCCCAGTTTACGGCTGGGTTGGCCGGGTTTCTGGCCTAACTGTGAGGAATGCTCCATCCGTGAGTGCTCCCCCTTCTCAACCCTCAGAGCCGGTTCGCATTGAAACCACGCGGGACTTGCTGGAAGCCTTGCGTGAGGGGCGCTCCCTGGTGGGTGCCAACCTGGAGAATGCCTACCTCTCGCGGGGCTTGTTCGACCGCATTCAGATGCCCAAATCCAATTTGACGCGGGCTAACCTGCGCTCGATCAGCCTGCAGCAAGCCGACCTACGTCTGTGCAACTTTCGCCGCGCTGAGCTAGAGCGGGCCAATTTTACCGCCTCAGATCTACGGGGATCCAGCTTTAGCCAGGCTCTGGGGGACTACAGCAACTTTACCGCCGCCAAACTGGACAAAAGCAGCTTTCAGGGGGGCCGTTTCAGCCATTCCATCTTTCGCGAAGCCAGCTTGGTGGCTGCTAATCTGGCGGAGGGGAACTTTTTTGCCGCCGACTTCCGCCAGGCCAACCTATCTCGCTGCAACCTCTCCCAGGCTGCCTTGGTGAGTTGCCAGCTTCAGTTTGCCAACCTAGAACAAGCCATTTTGGTGGGGGCCAACCTACGGGACGCTCAGATTGAAGATACGCTCTTCAGTGGAGCCGATTTTACCGATGCCAAGCTCTCCGATGAGACGCGCAAGCTCTTAATCGAGCGGGCCAGCGGCACCAACGAGCTTACCCAACGGGATACCCTCAACACCTTGCTGGCGGGATTGCAACCCAAGTCGCGTAAGCTTTTTGGCTTGCTGTGAGGTTGGAGCCGTCAAGGACAACCGGGCTAAAGAGAAAACTCAAAACTGGTTGAGGTCGATCCCGGCTTCCCGGGCCATGGCTCCTATACCCTTGGCCTTGAGAGTCTTCAAGGCTTTGGTGGAAAGGCGCAGACGAACAAACCGCTTACCCTCTTCCCACCAGATGCGCTTCCACTGCAAATTGACTTCCTGCAGGCGCTTGGTGCGCCGGTGGGAGTGGGAGATGGCAAAAGCGTTGTTGCGTTTCTTGTTGGTTAGTTGGCAGCGACGCGCCATGGGATCAAAGCAAACTCAGCCTAGCTATCGTAAGGCATCTTTTTGTTGGGCAGCAAGCTGAAGTTGACTTTGCAACTGGGCTAGCTCTGCCTTCAGTCGGTCAAAGGTTTGTTGGCAGTGGTTAACGCTTCTGAGGGGCAGCTCTTCGTTTTTGGCAATGCAGGTCACCTGTACAGAGCCGTCGGCAGCCTGACGGGTGCGATCCACAAACACTTCCACCGTCACCAGTTTGGTGTGGGGATTTTTTCCGGGAGGCTCGCCGGCCACCCAATAATCAAGGCTGTTGTGGAGGATATTGAGTTGGCAGCGCTCCAAAACAGCGCGGATCGACTCGCTGAGCTGCTCGGCTGAGCCCACAAGCTGGGTAACGCAAGAGTATCGAGCCATAGAACAGGCAAGCCACCACGGTTATCCTACCATTAAGTTTTCGGCTCCTGCAGCCAAAGGCGAACCGGCAAAATTGCGCTCAAGAGTACTCTACACCGGCTCGGTCAACCCTGCTGCGAGGAGGTGAATTACGTTAGAACATGAACAACTCCCAGGAGAGTTGCCATGTTTAGGGTCTCCTGTTTGGCTCATTCTCTTTTGCTACTGGGATCCCTTGGCCTGGGTTGGATAGGCGTGTCTTTTGCCCAAGCGCAGCCCTTTCAAGCGGGCGATTTGGACGGGGATGGCCGTTTGACGGTGCAGGATCTCAACCTGTTGGGGGCCTACTTGCGGGGAGAACGGGGATTGACCGACGACCAGATCCGAGCTGCCGATGTCGACCAGGATGGACGGATCACAGAAGCCGACTGGCAAGTGTTGCAGCAGCGCATTCAGGCAGCAACGGATGTGCCCACAGGACAGGTGCAGTTGGATTCCGCCTATTCGGGACAGGTGGTGGATCGGCTGACAGGGCAGCCTTTGGCCGGGGCGGAGGTGGCCATTCCAGGGGCGGGTATTTCGGTGCGCACCGATGCCCAGGGTCGGTTTCGCCTGCCAGGGCCACTGCCGGCAGAGGAAATTTTGGTGGCGCGGCTGGAGAATTATTTGCCCTATTCCCAAAGTACAGGCAGCGGTCAAGCCAGCGGGGATCGGCCTTGGCAACTGCAGTTGGAGCGCTGGGATCCCAACACGACTTTGGTACTGGAGGCGAATGTCATCCGCCTGGGGGATAACCAGTACTCACCGGAATCGGCTGCCGCCGGGCAATTTTTGGGCCCTGCCCAAGGGGTGGAGATGACCCGCTCTTTCACTTTGCAACGCCTGCCTTCGCGCCCACCGGTTTTGCGGATTGGATCCCTGATTGGGTTGGATACTGCCGCCGCCTATCGGGCCGGCCAATCCCGGATCCCCAGCGCCAACATGTCTCCCATGCAAGTCATCTTGAACGGGGTGGAAATCGAACAGATTCACCTGGGGGGAGATAACCTACAGATTCCCCTGCCTCTGCAACCTCTGCGCCTGGGCCTGAACACTGTTACCTTGCGCACCGGTAAAACCCTGATTGAGCCCAGCATGGTCACCCGCGGCCCCCAAGTGCTTGTTGGTATTCCCCTCTTTGGCGGATCCCTGCACATCTCGGTGCCGGTGGGAGGTGATACGGTCGTCCGGCACGGCGGAGCCTGGGTGGATCATGACGATGTGCAGTTGGCCAATTTGACATACTCCCCACCCTAAAGAGCGAGGATTCTGGTTCCTGGTTCCACGACAGCACTTACCATGTTAGGCTGCCCCTCCATGGCAGAGGTGCTTGTCTCCCCAGGCGTTCCCTCTTTCGAGGCGGTTCCCCAATGCCCTTGGGTACCGTTCCATTCCATGCCCAACATCTTCAATGCCCGCCGCAGGATGTTGAGTGCCGCATTCTGGTCTCGACACAGCACCAACCCACACTTAGGGCACTGATGGGTACGAGTAGAGAGCGTCTTCTTCACCAGGTGACCACACCCCGAACACTCCTGGGTGGTGTACTCCGGCGGCACAGCAATCACTACCTTGCCGTACACCTTCCCGTAGTAGTCCAGCCACCGGGTGAACAAAGACCAGGCCGCATCCTGAATCGACTTGGCCAGGTGGTGGTTCCTCATCAGGTTCTTCACCGACAAGTCCTCGTACGCCACGACGTCGTGAGACGCCACCACGCACCGGGCCAACTTCATAGCCCAGTCTCTACGCTGGCGTTGAACTTTGAGGTGTACCTTGCCAAGTCTCTGTTTCTGTTTAAGGTAGTTCCTCGACTGTTCCTTGGATCCCCTCCTCAACTTACGACTCAGTCTTCTTTGGTGCAGCCTCAACCGCCTCTCTGCTTTGCGCAGATACTTGGGGCAGTCCACCGTGTTGCCGTCCTGGTCGGTGTAGAAGTGCTGCAGCCCCAGGTCAATACCAATCATCTTCCCCGCATACTCGCCCTGCTCCTGGCGCTCCATGTCCAGGCAGAACTGGGCGTAGTACCCATCCGCTCTGCGGACTACTCGCACCCGGTTGATTTTGGAGTGGAGAATGAGCTGTCTGGCCTCGCTGTTGCAGTACAGGGCAAAAGTGCCGGCTTGGTTGCCGTCGGTGAAAGTGATGGCCATGCCATCTGCCGACAGCTTCCAGCCGGATTGCTTGTACTCCACAGAGCGGCAGTTCTTCTTAAACTGCGGGTAGCTCTTCTTCTCACCGGCACGGCACCGACGGTAGAAGGTGGAGATGGCTGCCCAGGCTCGTTCTGCACTGGCTTGCCTGGCTTGGGAGTTGAGCTTTTGGGCAAACTCGAACTCCTGGGCCAGATGCTTGCAGAGGGTGTACAGCTCCTTTTTGCCTATGCCCCGGTTATCCATCCAGTGGCGCAGGCACTTGTTGCGCACAAACTGGGCAGTACGAATGGCTTCATCCAAAGCTCGGTACTGCTCAGGTGTGCCGTATAGGAGCTTGGCTTCCAGGACACGCATAGCTCTAGTTTATCACGGAAGCCTTTGGATAAGAAGATAGCGCCTTACATCCCTGCCTTGAAAGGCAGGGCTTTACGGCGCTTTTTGGTAACCCTCGAGATCCCCAACTGACCTTCCCCCGTCCAAGGTTCGCGCCCTCTGTAGCCCATGCTGGGACGGGGCCTGTCGGTTGAGAGGAACCAGTTTGGGCCCGCTTTCGATAACCGAGCCATCTGATCAACAAGGGGAATGGGTTTGTCCAACAATTGGAAGATCCTCCTTCCAATAGAAGGCATACTGCAGTTGCTGAATGGCTCCTCTTCGATGCCTCTGGGAGTTCTGGGCATCTCGATCTTCGAGAGGGATCCCTGAGGTGGCCCATGTGAGTGAGGTGAAATCCTGGCAACCGAGCAGATCGATAACCCAAACTGAGGAGAGCTGACTATGAGTATGAGTATGAATAGGGCTTCTGCCTTCCCCTTAACCTGGCTGTGGACGGGATCCCTGGCCCTGGGGGTGACGGCCCTGGTGACCCGCCAAGTGATCTGGGGGCTCTTACCTTTGGCAGCAGCCTACCCTGCCATCCGCCGCCGCGAAGAACAGCTTGGCCAAGTTCTGGAACAGACCTGGACACAGCAGCAACAGACAGCAACCCAACTGGAGACCCTGCAAGCGCGTTTCGAGGTGCTGGACGCTCGGCTCACTGCTGAACCGTCCCTTCTGCAGCAGACCTTGGCTTCCCCGGCTGAAGCCATTCAAGAGCTCGAGCAGAAAGTAAAGGTTTTGGAGCCCATCTGGGTACAGCAGCAGCAGACGGCGGCCCAACTGGAAACATTACAAGGGCGGATCGACGCCCTCGAAGCTCGGCCCACGTCTCATCTGTCCGTGCGGCAACAGCTGGCCCCCATCACCCAGGCCATCCAGCAAATCCAGCAGCGGTTAAAAGCCGTGGAGCTGCGGTTGAATGCTCTGCCGGTATCCCAGCCCCAAGTGACTTTGGAGCAACTGGAGTTGGTGCAGGCGCAACTCCAACACCTGCAGCAGCTGGTGGCATCCCAGCCGAACCCTGCTTTTCCCCGCAAAGCCCTGGGGGTGTTCATCGACGCGGCCAATCTCCACGCCAGCGCCCAGCAGTGGGGATCCCATCTCGACTATCCCAGTCTGCTCAGCTGGCTGGCCCAGGGCAGATCCGAGATGGAAGTGCATGTCTACAGCGGGGTAGATCGCCACAACCTAGCTCAGCGTCGTTTCCTGCGGGAGTTGAGAAAACAGGGCTATCGGGTGGTCACCAAGCCGGTGGTGATCCACGCCGACGGCAGCCGCAAAGCCAATCTGGATGGGGAGCTGATCGTGGACTTGATGGCGCTGCACTCCCACTACGAGACGGTGCTGCTGCTGAGTGGGGATGGAGATTTTGTGCCGGCCCTCAAGCATATCCGCCGCCAAGGCTGCCGGCTGGAGGTAGCCGCCTACAGGCCGAACACGAACCCGGCGTTAATTCGGATAGCCGACCAGTTCGTGGATTTGTGCGCTTGGCAGGGAACAGGAACGCTGGTGCCGCTGCCTGCAAAACAGACTCCGGCCACCGGCTGAACCTTGCCATCTCAGCGCCTGAACCTCGCTTGGATCAACCTTGTCCAAAAATTGGCATTCTCCCTGCCCTAAAAGGCAAGGATTCTTTCCCAGGCCACAGGATAATTCCTACTTCTTGGGCTACACCACCCTTGCGAGTGGTGGGGGATGCCATAACCCCGACTACTGGGATGAACTCCCAGATACTTTTCCTGCTGACATTGCTCTTGCTAACACTGCGCCATACTCAAGTTGGCGGAGTTCAACCAACAGCGTAGCACGAAGCCGCCCTTGCCGCGTCAGCGGGCTGTAGGCCTTAGGGCAGGGCTTGCAACCCAGTTTTCTTGGTCAACTTAACCCCAATTGGAGAGTCCAGATGTCAACGCAACTCACACAGCGGTTTGTGCAGGCAATGCACTATGCCCATCGCTGGCATGCTTCTCAGACCCGCAAGGGAACCGGGATCCCTTACCTCAGCCATCTGTTGGCCGTAGCAGCCATCGCCCTGGAGCATGGGGCGGATGAAGATGAAGCGATTGCCGCTCTGCTCCACGACAGCCTAGAGGACGGCCCCCACAACACAGGCGAGCCCCGGGCCCAGATTGAGCAACAGATCCGGGAGCACTTTGGAGAACGGGTGCTGCAGATCATCCTGGGATGTACGGATACCGAAAGCGATGGCTCCCGAGGCGAGCCCAAAGAAAACTGGAAAGAGCGCAAAACCGCCTACCTGAAGCACCTGGAAACGGCAAATGCCTCGGTTTTGTTGGTGGCCGCCTCTGACAAGCTGCACAACGCCCGCTGCATCTTGCGGGATTTTCGCCAACTGGGGGATGAACTCTGGCAGCGGTTTTCCGCCGGAAAAGAGGGATCCCTGTGGTATTATCGATCGTTGGCAGAGATTCTGAGGCGACGGCTGCCCGGCAATCTATCGGCGGAGCTTCAAGAGCTGGTGGCTGAGTTGCAATGCCAAGCTGGAGCGGTAATGCCTTGACAGAGACAAGCAGGGCTGAAGAAAATGCTGAGGGCAGCCCTATTCATCACACTTTTTGGGTCACGCACCTATGGTTCTCGCTGTTGGCACCCCTGCTCCTGGGTTCAACACCACTGACACCCAAGGCAACCAGGTTTCGCTGGCTGATTTTGCCGGCAAAACCGTTGTCCTCTATTTTTACCCCAAAGACGACACCCCCGGCTGTACCAAAGAAGCCTGTGGATTCCGCGACGCCTACGCCGACTACCAAAGCAAGGACGTGGTGGTGCTGGGGGTGAGCATGGACGACCAAGCTTCTCACCAAAAGTTCACCGAAAAGTACAACTTGCCTTTCCCCCTACTGGTGGATAGCAGTGGGGTGATTACCCGCGCCTACGATGTGGATGGGGGCGGCTATGCCAAGCGGGTGACCTACGTCATTGATGGCGAGGGCAAAATTGCCAAAGTCTACCAGAACATCAATACCGAAACCCATGCCCGCGATATTTTGGCGGATTTGGGTTTGTAGAAACGCTGCCTCTTTTCAGTACTCCTCGCTAGATCCCGGCCTTTGCGCATGAACGACGACATTCCGGTCGCCCGTCGCCAGTCCACTCCGGCGAAAAAAGCGCAAAGTTCGGTGCCTGCCCTGAGGTCCCGTCTAGTCTTGGGCCTGGTGCTGGTTGGGCTAGTGCTCCTGGCGGGTTGGGGGATAGAGAAGTTACCGGGATCCCAGCAGGCGGCGGATCCCCAAGTTCTGGAAGAAACCGGTCAGCCCTCTCTGCCGCAGCCAACTGTGCAGAATGGGCGACCTTCTCTGTTGGGGCACTATGCCTATTCCGAAGCCCCTGCAGACAGCTTGCGGGTGGTGGGCCACTACCGCGGTCGCGAGGTGCGCCTACGCCAGGGGGCTGCTGAAAGTTACCTACGCATGAGCGAAGCAGCTCGAGCTGCCGGGATCCGCCTTGTCCCCATTTCCGGGTTTCGCTCCATGGCGGAGCAGGAATTCTTGTTTTTTCAATTGGCTCAATCCCGAGCCTTGCGACCCGAGGAACGAGCTGCTGTCAGTGCTCCCCCTGGCTACAGCGAGCACCACACTGGCTATGCCATCGACCTTGGGGATGCCGGGTTTCCGCAGTGGGATACTCAAGAAGCCTTTGAGACCACCCCGGCCTTCCAGTGGCTGCAGAGCAACGCGGCCCGCTTTGGCTTTGAGCTGTCTTTCCCCAGAAACAACCCTCAGGGGGTGAATTACGAACCCTGGCACTGGCGCTTTGTGGGCGACCGTGACAGCCTGGAGACCTTCTACGCTCCCCAAATCAAACCATTCCCAAATCAGCCCAATCAAACCGAGACCCCTACTCTCCCGTCTTCCAGAGGGAGAAGAGCTGGGAGTGAGGGCTGACTCCTTTGGGGAGAGAGGAAAGGGGGAGCTCCTTGGGACTACCGTCACGGCCCTCTCCCTTGCAGGGATCTCATTCCCCTCTTGAATGGGTTCACAAGCCTAAGCAAGCGGATGACGCGATTCGAACGCGCGACCGTCTCGTTGGCAACGAGAAGCTCTACCACTGAGCTACATCCGCGTCGGGAAATTTATGATGGCAAGTTTTGCGGTGGTTTGTCAAGTCAGGGATCCCTGGCGCATTTTGTTCCAGAATGAGAGAAGTTCATCTTTCTTTGCAGTTGCGCAAAGTCTGGGCGGGATCCCGGGCAGCGCCTGTTTGAGGGTATTGCTATGCGGGTAGCCATTATTGGGGCCGGATTGGCCGGGTTGGTGACGGCAGTCGATTTGGTCGAGGCAGGACACGAGGTGCAGCTCTACGAGGCGCGGCCTTTTGTCGGCGGCAAGGTGGGATCCTGGCAGGATGCCGATGGCAACCACATCGAGATGGGGCTGCACGTTTTTTTCTGCAACTACAGCAATTTGTTTGCCCTGATGAAAAAGGTGGGGGCCTACGAGAACCTGCTGCCCAAGCAACACACCCACACCTTTGTCAACCGAGGTGGGCAAACGGCCAGTCTGGATTTTCGCTTTCCCCTGGGGGCGCCTTTCAACGGCCTCAAAGCTTTTTTCACCACCGAGCAGCTCTCTTGGGCGGACAAGCTGCGCAACGCCTTGGCGCTGGGCACCAGCCCTTTGATTCGCGGCTTGCTGGACTATGAAGGGGCAATGCGGCAAATTCGCGCCTTGGATCGGATGAGCTTTGCCGATTGGTTTCGGCGGCATGGGGGATCCGAAGGTAGCCTGAAGCGGATGTGGAACCCGATTGCCTATGCCTTGGGCTTTATTGACACGGAGCAGATTTCTGCCCGCTGCATGCTGACGATCTTTCAGATGTTTGCCAGCAAAACAGAGGCCTCCAAGCTCAATTTCCTCAAGGGATCCCCGGACACCTATCTCACTCAGCCTATCGTCCGCTACATCCAAGCCCGTGGGGGCCAGATCCACACCCGCAGAGGGGTCAGCCGCATTGAAGTGAACGACTCTCCTCCCTACGCGGTGACCGGCTTGCTCTTGGCCAATGGAGAGCGGGTGGAGGCAGATGTGTATGTGTGTGCAACGGCAGTGGAAGGGGCCAAACGGCTGATCCCGGAAGTATGGCGGCAGTGGCCTCAGTTCGACAACCTCTACAAGCTGGAATCCGTACCTGTGGCCACGGTGCAGTTGCGCTTCGATGGCTGGGTGACGGAGCTGAACCCCCAAGGCCAGGCCAAACGAGCCAGCCAACACCCAGAGGCTCTGGGTATCGACAATCTCCTCTACACCGCCGATGCCGATTTTTCCTGCTTTGCCGATCTGGCCCTCACCAGCCCCGCCGACTACTACAAGCCGGGCCAGGGATCCCTGCTACAATGCGTGCTCACGCCGGGGGATCCCTTCATTTCCATGCCCAACGAGCAAATTGCCCAGCACGTGTTGCACCAAGTCCACGAGCTGTTTCCCTCATCCCGGCAGCTGAACATGACCTGGTACAGCGTGGTGAAACTGGCCCACTCCCTCTATCGAGAAGCGCCGGGCATGGATCCCTATCGCCCGCAGCAAAAGACTCCCGTGCCCAACTTCTTTTTTGCCGGCAGCTACACCGCCCAAGACTACATCGACAGCATGGAAGGGGCCACCCTCTCCGGCCACCTGGCTGCTCAGGCCATTCTGGCTGCCCACAGGGATCCCCAATAGGAGGACTTTCACCTGATGGCACTTGACCCCTTTGACATACTCCCCGTCATAAAGGGCGAGGATTCCGGTTCCTGGTTCTGCTACGGCACTTCCTCTGTCGGGTTGCCCTCCCATTCGCGCCAGCGGGACGGAGCCCTTGAAGCCTGCACTCTCTCGCTTTAGCGGCGCGGAGCGCTTTGTGTCGGCATGAGTGCGGGAGTATGTCACAGTGGGTACCAGAAGTCTTGGCCCAAAGCCGAGAGTTGGGTAGAAGTCCAGCCCTTCGCGCCCCTCGCCAAAAAATACGCTCCATCCTAGGGGATCAATACGAGCCACAGGCCCCATACCCTGAGAGTTTTGCCCAGGAAGGATGATGATCGCCCTCAACCTGCAGCCGGCTGTGAATTTAACCGATGAAGTTTTCGAGCAGCTCTGCCGGCGGAATCCTGAGCTGCGCCTGGAACGCACCGCCCAAGGAGAACTGATCGCCATGGCTCCTGCAGGCAGCGAAAGCAGTCGTCAAAACTTGAGCCTTAGCGCCCAGCTCTGGCAGTGGAACCGGCAAACTCAGCTTGGTGTGGCCTTTGACTCTTCCGCCGGTTTTGCCTTGCCCAATGGGGCCATTCGCTCTCCCGATGCCGCTTGGATGCCCAAAGAGCGCTGGCAGCAGCTCACCCCAGAGCAGCGCCGTCGGTTTGCTCCTCTGTGCCCTGACTTTGTGCTGGAACTGAAGTCTCCTACTGACGAGCTGGCCACCCTTCAGGCCAAGCTGCAGGAGTACCTGGACAACGGATCCCAACTGGGCTGGTTAATCGACCCGGAAAGCGGGAAAGTCTATGTCTATCGCACAGGTCAGCCGGTGCAAGTTTTGGAGCGACCTACCAGCTTGTCTGGGGATCCCGTTCTCCCTGGCTTTGTGGTGGATCTCACCTTAATCTGGGAATAGTGCTCCCCACGCTCTAAAACTGCCCACCAGGATGAGCTCATGATTGCCCTCAACCTGCAGCCGGCTGTGAATTTAACCGATGAAGTTTTCGAGCAGCTTTGTCGGCAGAATCCTGAGCTGCGCCTGGAACGCACCGCCCAAGGAGAACTGATCGCCATGGCCCCTGCAGGCAGCGAAAGTGGATTCCGCAATGCCGACCTACTGGGCCAACTTTGGCAGTGGAATCGACGCAAGAACTTAGGTCTTGTCTTCGACTCTTCTGCAGGTTTTGCCCTGCCCAATGGGGCCATTCGCTCTCCCGATGCCGCCTGGGTTGCCAAAGAGCGCTGGCAGCAGCTCACCCCAGAGCAGCGCCGTCGTTTTGCTCCCCTCTGCCCTGACTTTGTGCTGGAACTGAAGTCCCCTACCGATGAGCTGGCCACCCTTGAGGCCAAGTTGCAGGAGTTCCTAGACAACGGATCCCAACTGGGCTGGTTAATTGACCCGGAAAGTCGCCAAGTCCACGTCTATCGCCCCGGTCAGCCGGTACAAGTTTTGGAGCAGCCTGTGAGTTTGTCTGGGGATCCCGTTCTTCCTGGCTTTGTTATGGATCTCACCCTAATCTGGGGATAACCGACCCACCCCATGACTCCAAATTTCATTTTTCCCACTCTGGGGAGAAACGCCAGGGATCCCCAAGCTGCTTCGCTGCAATTCAAGTAACCCTGCTCTACTGCTTGGAGCCAGAACTAACCGCTGCTCCCACCCTCTCCATTAGGTCGTCCAGCTCGCTGTAGTCCGGCAAAGCCGTGTCGATGGCCTGCCCCTGACGCAACACCACCCGGTCATGCTGGGGACGGGAAAGCAGCTCATCAAAGCCACGTCCCTTGAACAGCACCAGATCTGCCGGCAAGCCCACCCCAATTTGCCCTCGCTCGGTCAAGCCCATGATGCGGGCAGGGGTGGTGGTAATCGCCTGTGGCCAATCCCCATAGGGGGTATCCAGGTGCAAAATGCGGGTGGCCTCCCGGAACACCTCCAGGCCGTCGTGATCCCCAAAGCCATAAAAGGGATCCCGGCAATTATCGCTGGCTATCATCACCGGCACGCCCAAAGCCTTCAGCTCATGCAACAGCGTCACTCCCCGCCAGCGGGGGGTATGGCCGGGGTTACGGGCTTGCAAATATAGGTTACACATGGGCAGGCTGACCACGGCAATTCCCGCCTCTCTGACCAAGGCCATAGTCTTGTGGGCCACCTCCGGCGGTTGCACGGCCAGGCTACAGCAATGGCCACACACCACCTGTCCCGAAAACTCATGGCGCAAGGCCGCCGCTGCTACGTGTCTCAATGTGAGGGATCCCGGATCATCCGTCTCATCCGTATGAAAGTCCAGAGCCAAGCCCCGCTCCTTGGCCAGGGCAAACACCCGATCCAATTGCCGATCCAGTTCCGGCCCCATCGCCGCCACCCCACCCAGGATCCCGCCCACTTCCGCCACCTTGTCCGCCAGCTTTTCCCCTGCAGGGGTGAGAAAGGTATCCAAGCTCAGAAGCGTGACCGCCTGGAGTTCCAGCTTGCCCGCCCACTCTCGGCGCAACTGGACAAACACCTCCCAGTTGGCCCCCATAACTTGAGGGTTCTCACAGGCCAGATGGGTGCGCACCGCCTGGGATCCATGGGCATAGCTGCAGCGCAAACCAAAGCTGAAGCGACGGTAGAGATCCTCCCGAAACCGCTCCGGATCCCCGTCATAGGCTTGCTCCATCTTCACCCAATCTTCCTGGCCGGCCTGCCTCGCCCCGGCAAAGGTACCATCGGGATTGGGGGTGCGCGGCCACACATGTCCCTTGTCCAGGTGGGTATGGATGTCCACAAAGCAGGGCCACACTTGGCCCCGCCTTAGATCCACGCTGGGGATCCCCTGGGGCGGGATCCCTGTTGCCGCCTGGATTTGGCGGATCTGCCCCCCTTCGATTTCCAGATCCAGCAACACCAGGTTATCGCGGTTGGGGACAGCCCCCCGCACCGCCTCCTTCAGTACCGACAGGGGAACCTGAGCATTCAGCAGCCAGTAGTGGGCAACGCCGGGGATCTGCACGGTGGGCAACGAAAAAGTGACTCCCAATCTTAAGGGGATCCGAGCCCCTCAGGAGGAATCCAGTGCTACAGCGGCTAGGCAAACTGGCCCACCACCTGCATGGCAAAGCTGAGCAAAATGAAGGCCAACCAGGGGGAAAAGTCCAAGCCGCCAATGGGGGGGATGATGCCGCGGAACAGGTTGAGATAGGGATCGGTGAGTTGGCTGAGCACCGACAGGATGGGGTTAGACCAGTTCAGTTGCGGGAACCAGCTCAGCAAAATCCGCACGATCAGCAGAGCATTGTAAATGACGATGAACTGGTAAAGGGAGCGGAACAGCAACGACCCGGCAGTGCCGTAGACCAACCCCAGAGAGAGGCCGTCCACCCAAGCGAGAGGAGACAACAAGTGGCTAAGCATCATAGCGGTTCAGAGAAGGGAATGAACAAAACACAGATCAGTCAGACAGACCAAACGCCGTCAGCAGAGGCAAACCTCACATCCGATGGCAACCCATCCAAAGATGCAAGGCAGAAAGCCATTGCCGCCTCTAGTTTGACATGGGCGGGAGACCCCTGAGGTTCCTTCTTCCCGCTCAAGCTCAAGAGTTTTCCTCAGCAGCAGGGGCAGGCACTTCCTTGACAAGCAACTGAGCCCGGGTGGCCTGGATCGCCTCGTTTAACTCGGCAATCTTGGCCTCTAGAGTGCGGCGGGCTTGGGCAATTCGTTCTGCCTCATTTTCCCACTTCTTCCAGTCGCTGGACATGGCGGGCTCACCTGAAGCACTGAGGCGCGGTCGTTCAGGGGTTGCGGAGGTGCCGTTGAGACGATCCGGATCCCGGCGTTGGCCTTCGGCGGATCCCTTTCTGAGTCGAGGGGCAAGCACAAACCCAATGACCCCGCCGATGATCCCTCCCAACAGGGCGCCAGTCACTACACCCGCAATGAAGTCACCTTTCTGATCTGCCACGCTTTTGTCCAGCTCAATAACAATAAACTTGAGTCATCTTCTTCCGTTCTACCTTTCCTGTCCCACTCCTGCCAGCAAATCCGACCAAGGTTGAGGTAGCCGCCAGCGGCTGAGATGTTCCAGATGGGCTTGCACCTGATCCCTGAACTCGGCAAGCGTGTGTTGCAGATCGCCGGTCGAGGGTAGGGATCTCAGCGTCGCCTGCCAAAGGTAAGCTGGGGAAAGTTCAGGGCTGAGCAACTGCCACAAACGCTGCAGCTCCTCAAAGTGAAGGCGATCATCTTCTGTGAGGGAAAGCACCAACTGGCGACGCAGATCGCGGGCCTCTTCCGACATCAGGTAGCGCAAACCCGTTTGGGCGGTGGGTAACCAATCCAATCCCCCATCGCTGCGGGCAATTTGAATCAGGTTCTCCAGGCGGTTCCAGCGGAACTTACCATCCTTGATCAACACTTGCAGCAGCCGTTGGCGAATACGCGGCGATTCATCCGTCAGCAGGCGCTTGGCCACATAGGGATAGGCCACACCGACGATGCGGAACTGGGGATAGAGGCTGAGGGCTACTCCCTCTTGGGTCACCAAAGAGCGGATCACCAGAGCAAAGTGGGAGGGCACCTGAAAGGGGTAGCGGTACATCAAGTCGGAGAACTGATCTGTGGCCGTTTTGAAGTTAAAGTTGACCACCTCTTGGGTCAGCACGTCTGCCAGCACCTTTTCCAAGGCGGGGATCAGCTCTTGGCGGCCGACATCCGACTGCAAAAAGCCCAGATGAATAAAGTCATCGATCAGGGCGTTGTAGTCGCGATCCACCAGGTGAACCAGAGCATCCACCAAGTACTCCTTCATTTCCTCGGTGAGCTGATCCATCATGCCGAAATCGATGTAGGCCATACGGCCATCGGTGAGGGCGAACAAGTTACCTGGGTGGGGATCCGCGTGGAAAAAGCCGTATTCCAGCAATTGCTTGAGGGCAGCAACCACCCCGATGCGCACCAATTGTTTCACTTCCAGGTTGGCTGCTCGAATGCGCTCCACATCCGTCAGCTTGATGCCGTCGATCCACTCCAGGGTCAGAACCCGGCGGGTGCTGTAAGCCCAGAAGATGCGCGGCACGTACACATCCGGATCGTCGCGGAAGTATTCGGCGAAGCGCTCGCAGTTTCGCCCTTCGTGCAGGTAGTCGATCTCTTCAAAAAGCTTGCGGCCAAACTCATCCACCACCGCCGTCAAAGTACTGCCCAGGTTCAAGGGCAGCCAGGGGCCCAGCCATGTCGAGGCCCAGCGAATCAGGTACAGATCCAGGCTCAACTGCTCTCGCAGATGGGGTCGCTGCACCTTCACCGCCACCCATTCGCCGCTGTGCAACTGCGCTTTGTAAACCTGGCCCAAACTGGCAGCAGCCACCGGCTCTGGAGAGATCTGGGCAAAGATCTCGGCAATCGGACGGCCCAACTCGGATTCGATGCGGGCAAATGCTTGCTCGGAAGGAAATGGCGGCAGTTGATCTTGCAGTTGGGTGAGTTCTTCTAGGTAGTCTTTGCGCACCAGATCGGGGCGGGTGGAGAGGGCCTGACCCACCTTGATGAACGTTGGCCCCAGGTCGGTGAGCAGCTTTCGCAACTGCACTGAGCGCCGTCCCACATTGCGATCAGTGTGTCCCCACAGTTGATCCCAGCGCAAACAGAGGACAAACCACAAGAAAGGCCAGAGAATGGCCAGCGCCCGACCGATCACTTGGGGCAGGCGCCAGCGGTAATAGCGGCAGATCAATTGCGGATCGTAAACTTCCAAAGCAGCAATGGGCGAAGTTCTACTAAACACACTCCAGCGATCTCACAGTCTTTTGTTTTGAAGCTCTTGGTATCCATCTTAACAGAAAAAGCCTCACTGTTTCTGTGCCTCACCCGGCCCCATTCTCGGCCAGAGCCAGCCTGTCTCCCCCCTCAAATGATGGTGTTGTCCGGGATCACCGAGTCTTTGATGATGGTGACGATGCCGTTGCTGATCCAGATCCCTTCCTCTTCCCGCTGCGCTTCGGTGACGTGATCCTTGTTGAGGATGCGGACATTGCGCCCAATGCGGGCATTCTTATCCACGATGGCGTTGACAATGTGGGAGTTGGCCCCGATGCCCACCGGTGGGATCCCTTCCTCTAGCCTGGCCTGCCGCTCTTCTGCCGACTCGTAGTAATCCGCCCCCATCACCAGGGTGTTTTCCACGATGGTGTTGGCCTCCAAGCGACTGCGAATGCCGATGATGGAATTGCGGATTTGGGCATTTTTGATGATGCAGCCGTCGGCGATTATGGAGTTGACGATGTGGGAGTCGAGGATCTTGTTGGGGGGCAAAAAGCGCGGGCGGGTGTAGATGGGCATTTCGCTGTCGAAGAAGCTGAAGGGCGGGTTGGGCTGCTGCACCAGTGCCAGGTTGGCCCGGTAAAAAGCCTCGATGGTGCCGATGTCTTCCCAGTAACCCTTGAAGAGGTAGGCTTGCAGATGGTACTTGCCGATGGCTGCCGGCAGCACCTCTTTGCCAAAGTCGGTGTGCTCCTTGACTTTGAGCATCTCGATCAGAGCTTCTCGCTTGAATACATAGATGCCCATGGAGGCGATGTAGGGCTTGGCTTTGGCTTCTTCCGGGCTGAGGCCGAGGGCTTGGGTGTCCACCTGGCAGGCTTTCAGCAGATCTCCTGTTGGCTTTTCCTTGAAATCCACAATGCGACCGTTCTCGCCAAGCTTGAGCAAGCCAAAACCCGAGGCCACTTTTTCTTCACAGGGGAGCACCGCCAGCGTCACATCGGCTCCCACCTGCCGGTGATGGTGGATGAAGGGGCGGTAGTCCATGCGGTAGAGGTGATCCCCAGATAGGATGAGGAAGTCCCGCGGCTTCCAGGAGTCCATCAGCCAGAGGTATTGGCGGACAGCATCGGCGGTGCCTTGGAACCAATCGGGATTGTCAGGGGTTTGTTGGGCCGCCAAAACGTCCACAAAGCCGCCTGTGAAGGGGGACAAGCGGTAGGTGTTGACGATGTGGCGGTTCAGAGAGGCAGAGTTGAACTGGGTGAGGACGTAGATTTTTTCGATGTCGGAGTTGATGCAGTTGCTGACCGGGATGTCGATGAGGCGGTATTTGCCGGCCAGGGGCACAGCGGGTTTGGCGCGGCGCTTGGTCAGGGGATAAAGTCGGGTGCCACGCCCACCTCCCAAGATGATCGCCAGTACATCGCGCATGGTTGTCCTCCACCAGGCTACACCCAATAGCATAGACTGCTGCGGGGCCACCTCAACGACTGTCCTGTTCAATCTGGCCAAGCTGCTCGGGAAGGGGAACAAGTTGGCAAGACAGAATGCAGGGAGAGCTGATGGCGCGTATCCTGGCCTTTACCAACAACAAAGGGGGCACTGGCAAGTCCACCCTCTGCGTCCACGCGGCTCAGTTGACGGCCCAACGGGGATACCGAGTTTTGCTCATCGATCTCACGTCCCAGGCCACCGCCAGCAACCTTTACCTGGAAGGGGCCGGATCCTTGCCGGCACCGGAAACGGTTTGGGCCAGCTTACACCCGCAACACCAACGTCCTCTGGAAGAGGTGATCTACTGCACGGACAAGGGAGTGGATGTGGCGCCCTCCCACAGCACCATGGCGGAAGTGGCGGCCCAACTGGCTGCTGCTGGAGAGATGGGGCAGAATCTATTGCAGCGCCAACTGGATCCCTTGCTGCCGGACTACGACTTCATCTTTCTCGATACGCCGGGAGAACTGAATGCCCTCACCGCCAATGCCCTGCGGGTGGCCCAGCGGGTACTGATCCCGACGCGGCTCAACCGCGCCGATTTCTCCTGCACGGAAGTGACCTTGCGCTACATTGAGGCCCTGAAAGGCCAGCTCAGCCACGCCCGCGCCGTTTTGACGATGCTGGACGACCGCTATCTGCCGGGGGGCATTTGGTCGGGATCCCACACCGGGCAATTGTACGTGCAAGCGCAACAGATTTTTGCGGATGTGCTTTCACCCGTTACCATTCCAGATAGCAGCGATTTGCGCATCGCCTTTGACTACGGCTTGACGGTGATGGACTATCGGCCTGGGTCGGCGGTGTGTCAGCGGCTGCTGCAGTTTGTTGAACGCGAGGTGCTCTTGTGACTGGATCTGACCGCAGCCTCTTTCCTTCGTCGGGGGAAATTTCCCGCCGCTCCGGCGGAATTCGGCGCAAGGCCGGTGCTAAAACCAGTTCAGAGCCCACCTCCGCAGAGTCTACTCCCACAGGCGAGGAGCCGACAACGATGTCTTCTCAGTCTCCCCCAGAACCAACCCCAGAATCGCCGGAAATGGAAGCCCTCAAAAGCCAACTGGCCGAAGCTCAACAACTCTTGCAAGACTACCAAAACAAAGTCTCTGCCCTGCAAGCTCAATTGCAGCAGGTTACTGCCCATCGGGACGAATTGCAAAAGGCGCTGGCGCAGTTGCAAGCGGTTGCGGACGAGCGGGCCAAAACCATCCAGGAGTTACAGAACCCCAGAGGACAAGCCCCCATTCAGCCCAAACCCCAATCCTCACCTCTGCACGCGCAAAAGAAGATTATGAATCGGCCCATCTTCGACAACGTATCGGCCACCGATGAAAGCATGCCCCCCTATTTGTTGGATTGACCGGGATGGAAGGGATCCCTGAGGGCGTGATTTGGATGGGGTCTCCACCTGTTCTGCTCCCTCCTGTTTTCAGCCCGACCTGTGCTTTTTTCCCTGCTTCCTGGAGATCCGGGATTCGATAGCTGGATATTGGATTTGGACAACCGTCGTTCTCGCTGCCCTTCTCATGAGCCAATCTCAATCGACTCTCCCTGCTGGTGATACCATTCCGCCCCACGGGGGCACCCTGATCAACTGCATTGCCCCGCCTGAGCAGGCGCAGGAGCTGCGTTCCAAAGCCGAACATTGCCCCATCCTCTATCTCGACGAGCGGGCCCAATCGGATCTGGAGATGATCGCCATTGGGGGCTTCAGCCCGCTAACGGGGTTTATGGGGCGGGAAGATTACCAGGCCGTTCTGGAAACAATGCACCTGGCCAATGGCTTGGCTTGGTCGCTGCCGGTCACCCTGCCGGTCTCCTCAGAAGTGGCAGCGGGTCTGAAAGAGGGGCAAATGATCGCCTTGGCCAGTGCCGAGGGCAAGATCCTGGGCTTACTGGAGCTGACCGAGAAGTTCACCTACGATAAAACATACGAAGCCCGGCAAGTTTATCGCACCACCGATGAGCAACATCCAGGGGTAAAGGTGCTCTACGAGCAGGGATCCGTCTATTTGGCCGGCCCCGTCACCCTCCTGCAGCGGGATCCCCACCCTCTTTTTCCGGCCTACCAGATTGACCCGGCCCAATCGCGGCAACTGTTTCGGGAAAGAGGCTGGAGAACCATTGTAGGCTTCCAAACCCGCAACCCCATCCACCGCGCCCATGAATACATCCAAAAATGTGCCTTGGAGATTGTGGACGGGCTATTTTTGCACCCGCTGGTGGGGGCTACCAAAAGCGACGACATTCCCGCCGATGTGCGTATGCGCTGCTACGAGGTGTTGATCGAAAAGTACTACCCCAAGGAGCGGGTGATCTTGGCCATCAATCCTGCGTCGATGCGCTACGCCGGCCCCCGCGAGGCTATTTTCCATGCTCTCATTCGCAAAAACTATGGCTGTACCCATTTCATTGTGGGGCGGGATCACGCCGGGGTGGGGAACTACTACGGTACCTACGATGCCCAACACATTTTCGATGAGTTCCAGCCGGGGGAGCTGGGCATCATTCCCTTGAAGTTTGAACATGCTTTCTATTGCACCGTCACCGGCACCATGGCCACGGCCAAGACCAGCCCCAGCCAGCCTCACCAGCGCATTCACCTCTCAGGTACCAAGGTGCGGGAAATGCTGCGCCGCGGTGAAGTGCCCCCGCCGGAGTTTTCTCGACCAGAAGTGGCCCGGCTGCTGGCCGAAGCCATGCGAGAGCGGGGTTAACCCTGGGAATCTCCCTAAGTGGCAGTCAAAAAGGGCCTGGGACAGACCAGACCCTCTGTATTGAAAGTTGTATTGAAAAAAGTTGTATTGAAAGTTGAACTTGAACCAGATTCCAGTCGAGTATTAGGCCGGCTCCGCTAGATTGATTGTCGGGTTGCGGTCGAAGAAGCCCCAAGGTACCAGCCTAAAGCCCGTTCTGTGTACAGGCATGACGGGCCAATCCTCATCCCATGAAAAAACCCCTGCCCAACGGCATGGGGAGGATGTATGATGGGGAGCCCGCGTTTCTACAGAACTCCCTCGAAGTCAAGCAGCCCTGAATAGGCAGCAACAGTTCTCATCCCGCCTCAAACCAGAGTTGTTCGGGATCCACATAATAGCAGCGGGCATTGTCCGCACAGATCAGCGCCCAGCCGTTTTGGTCGGCCTCGACCAAAGTATACTCACACTGGGGAATGAAATAGCCTTGGTGGTTTCGGGTATCGCTCTTAACCCAAACGGTCTGACAGTTCATCTTAAAGTTCCTCCCATCTGCAGTCAAAGGGGTCAAAAAAGTGAGGTTGGAAAACGGGACTCGATTCAGTGGCTGTGGAAGCGGCGGCAGTGCAACACCACTGCAATATAATGAAGTGCAGCCACCGCCGAGCTAAGCATCTCGCGCCAGCCCGGAGTTCAATCTCATCAATCAACTGAGGCCGGGGAAGAGAAGCGACGAGAGCTAACCTCTATCGATAAATGGATCCCATGTTGCTATTGGGTACAAGAAGTTTAGCACCAACTCCATGAGAACATCGCTAAGAGTTGTAGATTAAAATAAAAAGCTCTAGATTTTCCTAAAGTCTTGTTGCAAAACCAGGAATAGGGTCACTTAATCTTCTTCAAAGAGCCAGTTGTAAATCTTGCTCAAGTGGGGCCAAGCAGGACGGCGGTTCCCTCCCTCTTGCAGGTTGGATTTGACACCCTCAATCTGCTCGGGATCCCGTGCCAAGATTTGCTTAATGGCCTCCACCTGCTGGCGTACCCCGGTTTTTTTCAGCTCCAGCATGGCTAGGGTCAGATTCACACGGGGCTGGGCATCCACCGGATCCAACTTCACAGCAGTCTGGGCGGCCTTCAGAGCTTTTTCCGCCTGCCCCTCCAGAAGGTAGAGCCAGGACAAGCACGTCCAAGCCGCCGCCGCCTTTGGGGATCCCTTACAGATCGACTCAAAAGAGGGAATTAACGTCTTGGCTGCTTCCCCGGATTCATAGCGCCGAATCCCTTCCTGAAACAATTCTTCAATTTTTTGGCTCATCTCCCCCAACCCAGCACATTAGCTTATTGACAAAATCGACGATCTATGCATGTAAAGTCGCTCTCGCCTGCTCGCTCATCTGTTGTAGCGCACTGCCGCTGGGGAGAGGGATCCCTTCTCCTTCGGCCAGCCAGAGCCAGTACTCGATATTGCCGGCAGGGCCAGTGATGGGCGACCACGTGTAGCCTTGCACCTGCCAACCCTGGGCCACGGCCGAGCGCATCACCGTCTCCAGCACGCGGGCATGGACAACCGGATCCCGTACCACCCCCTTTTTACCCACCTGGTCTCGGCCCGCCTCAAACTGGGGCTTCACCAGCAACAGCGCCTCCCGTGGGAAACGCAATAGGTTCCACAGCGGAGCTAGCACCTTAGTCAGGGAAATAAAAGACAGGTCTACCACCGCCAAATCCGGCCAGCTCTGGGGAGGTGCCTCGCTTCCGTACAGATCCTCCGGCTGCAGATGGCGCAAGTTGGCCCGCTCCTTTAGGATCACCCGCGCATCCGTTCGCAAAGACCAGGCCAGTTGCCCATAGCCCACATCCACTCCGTAGACCCGCTGGGCTCCCCGTTTCAACAAGCAGTCTGTAAAACCTCCTGTGGAAATGCCCGCATCCAAACAAATACGACCCTGCACCTGAACAGGAAAAGTTTGCAGCGCCCCCTGTAGCTTTTCTCCCCCCCGTGAGACAAAAGCAGGCCCAGACTGGACTTGCACCGCTGGATCCCCGCTCACCCAGGTTCCAGGCTTTTCCGCCCGCACCCCATTTAGAAAGACTTCTCCTGCCAAAATGGAGCGTTGCGCTTGCTGGCGTGAGGAAAAATATCCGCGCTCCACCAACCAGCTATCCAGACGCACCCGCTTGGCCATCTCGCCGGTGCCTCACCTTGCATAGATCTTCCCGCCCATTAGAATAGGCGAGCGGGATCCCAACTGACCAGAATTGAGGGATCGCCAACAGCAGATTAGCCGAACCGTCCGCTCACGTACTCTTCCGTTTCCCGATGGGCGGGAGAGTTAAAGATTTTCTCAGTGCGGTTAAACTCCACTAGCCGTCCGTAGCGAAACCCCTCTTCGTCGACTTCAGTGTTGAAGAAGGCGGTAAAGTCGGAGACCCGCGCTGCCTGCTGCATGTTGTGGGTAACGATAATGATCGTGTAGCGACGGCCCAGTTCCTTGAGCAACTCCTCAATGCGCAACGTGGAGATTGGATCCAACGAGGCACAGGGCTCGTCCATCAGGATCACCTCTGGTTGGATGGCCAAGGTGCGGGCAATGCAGAGGCGCTGCTGCTGTCCCCCCGAAAGGGAGAGGCCGCTCGTCTTCAACTTGTCTTTCACCTCGTCCCAGAGGACGGCCTGACGCAATGCGCGCTCTACCAGCTCATCCAAGTCTCCTTGGTAGCCGTTGACCCGTGGCCCAAAGGCAATGTTGTCGTAGATGGACTTCGGGAAGGGGTTGGGCTTTTGGAACACCAGGCCAACTCGCCGCCGCACTTCAGCAGGATCTACATCGGGATCGTAGATGTTTTTCCCGTGAAAAATTACGGATCCCTCTACTCTCGCCCCCGGGATCAGATCGTTCATGCGGTTAAAGCAGCGCAGCAAAGTACTCTTGCCGCAGCCGGAAGGGCCAATAAAAGCAGTGATGTGATTCTTGGGAATCTTCAGAGAAACCTGCTTCACCGCCAAATGAGAGCCGTAGTAAACACTGACTGCTTGCGTTTCCAGCTTAACAGTTAAGTTGGCAGACTTCTTAGAGGAATCAGGAGTGCCGGGAAATGGAGGGCGCATAGGAATACCAGAGGTAGACGTTGCTTCAGAACCCAAACTCAAAATCGAAGAATAGTGAGGCAAAAATCTCAGAAGAACCAGATCAGATAGTAATGGTTTCCTGACGACGACTCAGCAGCAGCCGGAAACTGATCGTGGTGATCAAAACCAGAATCACCAAAGCCAAGGCTCCTCCCCAAGCAATTTTCTGCTGGTTCTCGAAGGGAACAATGGCAAAGTTGTAGATCAGCACCGCCAACGAGGCTACTGGCTTCAGCAGACCATCAGGCCATAGAAAGCTGAACAGAGCAGTAAAAATTAGAGGTGCAGTCTCCCCAGCTGCTCGGGCAATGGCCAAGGTCACTCCCGTCAGAACGACCGGCAAAGCAGCTGGCAAAACGACCCGAAACACAGTCTGCACCCGCGAAGCTCCCAAGGCGTAGGCGGCAGCCCGAGTGTCCGCCGGCACCAAGCGCAGAGCCTCCTCGCAGGAGAGGATGATGATCGGCAAAGTCAATACCGATAGAGCTACTCCGCCAGAAAGGGCAGAAAAGGTCTTGGTGGAAAGCACCAGCACCCCATAGGCGAACACGCCAGCGATGATGGAAGGAACCCCCGTCAGCACTTTGATAATGAAACGCAGAGATGATGCTGTAGAACTGTTCTGGCCGAACTCCGAGAGATAGATCGCAGCAAATAGACCAATAGGGAAAGTGATTGTAATGGCAATCGATACCACAATGATCGTTCCCAGCACAGCGTTGCCAAAGCCGCCTACCTGATCGCCAGGAGGAGGAGGAAGCTGGGTTAAGGTCTGCCAATTGAAGCGCTCAATGCCATTGACGAAAACATAGTAAAGGATGGAAGCGAGCACAACAATCGCAAAAATGCTGGAAGCAAAGATCAGGCCTGTCATCACCCAGTCCAGCACGACGCGCTTGGATCTGACTTTGCGTTTGAACAAATTGGCCTGTGCTGCCACTTGTGTCGCCATGTTCCTCTACTCCCGAGAAGCTGTCAAAGCAAACTTGACGCGCCGAACCAATAGCTCAGCGATGATGTTGACCACCAGCGTAATGACCAGCAAGATCAAAGCCGCATACATCAGAGCCGAGATCTGCTCGTCGGCTGCTTCTGCAAACTCGCTGGCCAGCAATGCAGGGATGTTGCTGGCAGGGGCCAAAAGCGAGACTCTAATCCCCCGCGCATTGCCAATCAGCATTGCCACCGCCATGGTCTCGCCCAGGGCGCGTCCCAAACCCAGCACCACAGCCCCCAACATACCCCCAATCGCAGCCGGTAGTACCACTCCAAAAATGGCTTCCCATCGCGTAGCCCCCATCGCATAGGCAGCCGCGCGCAGCTCAGGAGGAACAGCCACCAAAACCTCTCTGGCGATGGCCGTGATGATGGGGATGATCATGATCCCCAAGACAACCCCTGCCGTCAGCATCCCCGGCCCAATCGGTGGTGTGCCGAAAATGGGAAGCCAATTGAAGTTCTCGTACAGGAACATCTGAACGGGGCGGAAGAAGGGGATGAAGACAAACAATCCCCAAATGCCGAACACCACACTGGGAATAGCCGCCAACAGCTCAACCACAATGATCAGAGCCAGACGCAAGGACTTCGGAAGAAAATCCTCGCTCAGAAAAATAGAGATGCCAAAGCTAAAAGGAACCCCCACAATCAGAGCGATGAGAGAAGTCACTAGCGTGCCGTAGATCTGTGGCCAGGCCCCATAGATATCCTCGACCGGATCCCAGGTGGTGTTCCAGAAAAAGCTTAGTCCAAACCTGTCTATAGCAGGTAAAGACTGAATGCCGATCTCCAGAGCAATCCAGAGCAGCAGGAAGGCCGAGAAAAACACGGCAATCCGCGTAGCCCAGATAAAAACCTGGTCGCGCCGGCGCTGGAAAACCGGCCGAGGCCGAAACATAGAACTGCTGTCAGAAAAAAAGGTATTCATCCGCCTGAAGCCAGAAGTGGTTGGTAAGAGTTTTTACGGGGTAATGCCTTCCAGCGCAGCCAGAGCTTTTTGCCGCGTTTCTTCCGGCAGAGGGACATATCCCAACTGCTCAGCGAAAGCCTGCCCCTCAGTGAGGCCGTAGCGGAGAAACTCTCTAACGGCCTTGGAAGTCTCGGCTTTGGGGTAAACCTTGTAGGCAAGGATCCAGGTGTAGCCTGCAATAGGGTAAGAGTCTTCCCCACTAGGATCCGGATCGACCCCCAGCAAACGCTCGTCGAGCTGAATTCTGGCCAGCGCCGCTTTCTCCGTCTCGACGTTGGGAGTTACAAACTTGCCTGCCCGGTTTTCCAGACGGGCAATGTTCAGGTTGTTGAGCTTGGCAAAGCCGAATTCCACGTAGCCAATCGAGCCAGGAATTTGCTTGATCTGCTCGGAAACCCCTTCGTTCCCACGCGCCCCTACGCCGGTTGGCCAGTTTACCGAAGAGCCGCGACCCACCTTTTGCTTCCACTCTGGGCTAATAGCGTTGAGGTGAGTGGTGAAGATATCGGTGGTACCACTTCCATCAGAGCGATGCACGACGGTAATCGGCAAATTCGGGAAAGTCACCTGTGGGTTAAGGCCAGCCAGCAGGGGATCGTTCCAGTTCTTGATCTTGCCCAGGAAGATATTCGCCAGTGCCAGGCGGGAAAGGCGGATTTCGGGGCCCACCCCAGGAATGTTGTACGCTGCAACTAACGCTCCGCCCACCATGGGTACAGAAACCATCCCTTTGGGAGGGTTAGCCTCATTCTCAATTTGGTTGATCTCTTCAGGACGGGGCACGCTGTCACTGGCACCGAAATCGACCGTGCGGGCTACAAACTGCCGACGACCCGCACCGCTTCCTACAGACTGATAGTTGACCTGGATGTTAGGGTTTTTCTTGCCAAACTCTTGGGCCCAAGTTTGATAGATGGGGGCCGGGAAGGTCGCCCCAGCGCCATTGATGGTGATGGTCTGCCGAGCAAACACCCGCTGCCAATTCGTCTGACTGGCCGCAAAGCCGGCAACAGTGGCAGATAGAAACTTCAGGAAAGAACGACGCTCCAAGGGGTGCAACGTCACCATACAGATCTCCTCTCCCAGATGAAGATAAAATCCTAGCCCAGATCTAAAAAAGGCTACTTCACTCGAGAACCTTACCCAACCCAATCAAAACTCGTCGGGCTGGGTATGCCACTACCGCCTGGAAGCTTGGAGGCAACCCTCAAGCTAACCCTGCGATCCTCAACAAGCCTTCAACCGATCGCAGCGCCCCAAGGCTCCCTCCGAGCACGCAAGGTTTCCCACGGAACGCTCCATCGAAGACTTCACCAATTCGTCCAGCTACTATAACGTAAAGGTCAGTTGTTTTTGGTTAAATCGAGGTTAAGCCCAGGTTATCCTTGGGGATATCCGCCAAATGTTGCAAACCCCTCAAGGGATCCCCTTTGGTGTCAGCCACTCTATACCCTCTGCTAAGTATTTCCTGAAACAAATAACCTTCCGCATTTTTGGTTTAGAAACAAGGTGGCTTCTTGTCTTCCTACCGGGGTTGCGAGCGGCAAGAGAGCTTCATCGGCAATGAGCTCCGAGAAGGGATCCCTCATGCCAAAGGGCTGAGGCGTAGGGGGCAGCTTGCTTTGGAGTTTATAGTCGTTTCAGGCTAGGGTGAGACGCCTGGGCTATTGAGAAAAGCCTTCTTCCCCCGTACATTATTGCTCCGTAACGCTGACGCGACGGCGCGACCAACGTTCTAGGTGGGGGTGCAGTGTCCTGGTTTGAATCGAAATGACCATAAGCTGACAATGGCTCTACTGAGCCTCTAGAATGGAGGGCTGTCGAGAAAAGAAGTGTCTTCCCAATGTCGAAACGTAACATGCAGGTTGTGCTGCGCCAGGCGATCCCAGGGCTGGGCAAGCCCGGAGAGATTGTCAACGTCAAGCCCGGATATGCTCGCAACTACCTCTTCCCACGGCAGATGGCGGTGCGGGTTACCCCTGGCATATTGAAAGAGCAGCAGGTGCGTCTGGAGCAGGAGGCAGCTCGTAAACTGGCAGAAAGACAACAGGCGGAAAACTACAAGACTGCTCTGGAGACCATCGGTCGCTTTGTCATCCGTAAGAAAGTGGGAGAACACGACCTCCTATTTGGGCAGGTGACCACCAGCGATATTGCCGAGGTGGTGCTGGCTACCAGCGGTCTAGATATCGACCGCCGCAACATTCTCCTCAACGAGGAAATCAAAAAAACCGGGGTTTATCCCGTGCAGGTAAAGTTACACCCCGAAGTTACCGCTACGCTGCGCATTCAGGTTACTCCCGAATGAGGACTCACCTTCGAGGATCCCTGAGTTCCCGTGAGGGATCCCGGGGTGAGTAGGGTTTTTGCCTTAGGCAACAAGCGGGTATGCTCAGCCTAGAGCTTGACCCGCCTGACGATTGGAGCTGACTGGCTGAGAGGCCGGTTGCCCTAGGGCTGGGTTGATTTTCCTATCCTGGCTTGTGGTGATCAGCGATTACGACTTAACGGGTGGGGATCGGCTTCCTCCTCAAAACATTGAAGCCGAGGAGGAAATCCTGGGGGGCATTCTCCTCGATCCGGATGCGTTGGTGCGGGTCGCGGAGTTTCTGCGTCCAGAGATGTTCTATATCTCTGCCCACCAAGAGATTTACCGGGCTGCTCTCCAACTGCACAGCCAAGGCCAACCCACTGACCTGATGACTGTGTCTGCCTGGTTGGCGGATCATCATCTTCTGGAGCGGGTGGGAGGAACAGGGGCGATCCGTCGTCTGCTGGAGCAAACCGTCAGCAGCGTCAACATCGACCAGTATGCTCGCCTGGTGATGGATAAATACATGCGCCGCCAGTTGATCCAGGTGAGCAATACCTTGGCTCGTTTGGCCTACGACACCAGTCAGCCCCTGTCTCAGGTGATGGATCAAGCCGAGCAGCAGGTGTTTGGCCTCACCCAAGAGCGAGTGCAGCGTAGCCTCATCCCGGCTTCTGAGGTTTTGGTCAATATCTTCTCGGACTTGGAAGAGAAGTTCCAAAGCGGGGCACAGCTTCCGGGGATCCCGACCAAATTCATCGACCTGGATAACCTGACCCAGGGCTTGCAGCGATCCGATTTGCTGATTCTGGCCGGTCGTCCCTCGATGGGGAAAACCAGTCTTGCCCTCAACATTGCCCAAAATGTGGCTGCCTATGCCAAGCAGCCGGTCGCCATCTTTAGCTTGGAAATGTCACGAGAGCAACTGGTGCAGCGGCTTTTGGCCAGCGAAGCCCGCATCGACAGCAGCCGTCTGCGTTCTGGGCGCATCAGCGAACACGAGTGGCAGCGCCTGGGACAAGCCATTGGTTTTTTATCGCAATTGCCCCTGTTCATCGACGATACCCCCGACTGTACCGTTACAGAAATTCGCTCCAAAGCGCGGCGTTTGCAGGCGGAACAGGGGGGAACGTTGGGGATGGTGTTGATCGACTACCTACAACTGATGCAGGGATCCGCTGCTGACAACCGGGTGCAGGAGCTGTCGCGCATTACCCGTGGCCTCAAGGCCATGGCCAAAGAGCTGATGGTGCCGGTGCTGGTGCTTTCTCAGCTCAGTCGAGCTGTTGAGTCTCGCTCCGATAAGCGCCCGCAACTGGCAGACCTGCGGGAATCGGGCTGTCTGGCCGGGGATACGCAGGTGATGGATGCGGATCGCGGCAAGATCTGGCGGCTGGATCAACTGGCGGCCCTGCCGGCTGCGGCGGAACTGCCCCGCCTGCTCAGCTTGAACGGGCGCGGGCGCTTGGTGCCCCAACAGCCTGTGAAAGTGTTTTGCAGTGGTCGGCAGCCCACCTGTGTTCTGAAGACCCGCCTCAACTTTTCCATTCGCGCCACCGGCAACCATCCCTTCTTGACCCCAGACGGCTGGAAAACCCTCGACGAGCTGCAATTGGAGGAAGAGGTGGCGGTGGTAGTGCAGGAGGGGCTGATCTGGGATCCGGTGGTGCTCATCAGCGAGCCGGGGGAGCCTCAGCCGGTTTACGACATCGAGATGCCCCGCCACCACAACTTTGTGGCCAACGGGCTGCTAGTTCACAACAGCATCGAGCAGGATGCCGATCTGGTGATGATGATCTATCGCCCGGAGTACTACGATCCCAACACCAGCGATCGCGGCATTGCCGAAGTCATTATCGCCAAACATCGCAACGGCCCCACCGGCACTGTGCGCCTGCTGTTCGAAAGCCAGTACACCCAGTTTCGCAACCTGGCAGATCCCAACCGCTGAGCAACCGATGCCGAAGAGAGATCCGGAGCTGCTGCCTTGGGAACAACCCCGCAAGGTGTTAGCTTAGGATCGCTGCGGGCCAAAGCGTTGCTCTTGAGCCGGCTACCCTCTCTCCTAATGCTCAAAACGATATGTTTAAAAACGTGTTAATTGCCACCGACCGCCGAGATGGCCTGCAGCGTTTTGGCAAGTGTCTAGAAGATCTGCACAGCAATGGCATCGAGCGCGTCACCTTCGTCCGCAGCGTAGATTGGCAAGAGGACGACATCGGCATTCCCGACGACATTACCCCCGAAGTCCAGGCAGAGCAGACCCAGTTGCAGAAGCTGCTGAACCCGATCCCAGCAGGGTTGGAAGTCGAGGCTCTGGTGCAGGTGGGCAGGCCAGCCGATCTAATCCTAAAAGGCATCCAAACCTATGGCTCCGATCTGCTGATTACAGGCATGGGTACCCACAACCTGCTCGCCGAAAAATTGTTCGGCAGCACCACCATGACGCTGTTGCCGAAGCTGAAAATCCCCCTACTGGTGATGCGCCCCCAGCTGCTGGCTACCTTTACCCTGGAGGAACTGCGCCTGCGCAGTCGCCACCTGTTTCGCTGCCTCTTGGTGCCCTTTGACTTTGAGCAGCCGCGTCAGCAGTTGCTGAACCATCTCGGCCACCTGCTGCCCGGTACTTCCCAGTGCCAGACGCTTACCCTGCTCTACGTGGTGGATCCCAGCGCCCGCCGCAACCAAGGAACTCCGGTGGAGGTGCTCCAACGCAAAGCCGAGGCTGACCTGGCCCAGGTGCTTGAACCCCTGAGCGAGCAGGTGAAGCCCGTACAGCTGCGCACCCTGGTGCGGGTGGGATCCCCTCTCAAAGAGATCCTGGCTACTGCTGCCGATGAAGACATGACGGCCATCGCCACTGCCTCCCCCCATGTGGGCAGCTTTTGGGAGTGGTCGGTTCGCAGCCTAACCGGCGAGATTTTGCGGCAAAGTTGGCATCCGGTGTTGTTTTTCCCGCGCGGGTCTTTGGCCCAGTAGATCCAGGCAAGATCCAAGCCGAGTGTTGCAGATTAACTCATCCTCCATGACCCCCCCCTCTACGACAGCGCTGCAGGATCTGTTTCGGGCGGTGGCCCAAGGGAAGCTCACCCCAGAGCAAGCTCTGCAGGCCTATCGCTTTCTGCCCTTCGAGCCGGTGGGAGATTTCGCCCATGTGGATCACCACCGTCCCTTGCGCACGGGCTTTCCCGAAGCCGTGTGGGGGCCGGGCAAGACCCCAGATCAGATTGCCCAGATCCTGGAGCAACTCCACCAGCGGGGATCCCTGGCCTTGGCCACCCGCATCGAAGCCCAGGTGTATGCCGAGATCCGCAGCCGCTTGCCCCAGGCCCAGTATTCCGAGTTGGCCCGCTTGTGTTGGATCCCGCCCCGGCAGGTGGTCAGCCATCCTGGACAGGTCAGCGTGATCTCCGCTGGCACTGCCGACTTACCGGTGGCAGAAGAAGCCGCCCTCACGCTGGAGCTTTCCGGATTTCAGGTGAAGCGCCTCTGGGATGTGGGGGTGGCCGGGATCCATCGGCTGCTGCACAACTGGGCGGCCCTGCAAGCGGACGTGCTGATCGTGGTGGCGGGCATGGAGGGGGCCTTGGCCAGTGTGGTGGCGGGTCTGGCGGATTGTCCGGTGATCGCTGTGCCCACCAGCATTGGCTACGGGGCCAGCTTCCAGGGCTTGGCTGCCCTGCTCACGATGCTCAACTCTTGCGCAGCGGGGGTGGGAGTGCTGAACATTGATAACGGTTTTGGGGCGGCGATTCTGGCAGGCCAGATCCTGCGTTGCGGACAACGGCTGGCAGCTCGATTGAGTTCATGCGGCCCCACTGGAGATCCAACAGGGAATCGACAGATTTCGGAAGGTTAAGAATTGTAAATAGATCCTGAGCCAAACAGGCTATACTCAGGCCATAGTTTAGGCTTGGGCTTTCTCTTTCCCATCCTTCGGGAGTTTGAGGGTGTTGCCTCTGGTCACCTAACTGGGTTCATGCCTTTTTCTGGGGTACCTTTATCCGAAGATGGGGAGGGTTCCTACGCTGGTTAACTGCTGTGTTGGACTGACTGGGGCGGACAAAACGCGCGAATATGCTAATTGATGCAACACTTGTCAAAAATGCAACAGATGCGATGGGAGCGACCTTGATCCTGGCGCAAGGGATGACTCAGTCCTTCACCTGGACAGATATTTTCTTGGTAGTGGCTTTGGTGTTTTTGGAGGCCGCCCTCTCTGCGGACAACGCCGTTGCCCTAGCAGCTCTGGTGAAGCATCTGCCCACCCCTCAGCAACAAAATCGGGCCTTGCGCTGGGGCATCATCGGCGCTTACAGCTTTCGCATTGCCATTGTCTTCGCGGCAGTTTGGTTGGTGGAGTATCCGCCCGCCCAATTCTTGGGGGCCTGTTATCTGCTCTGGCTAGCCTGGCAGCACTTTCGGGGCGAGGAAGAAGGCCAAGAACAGGACATCACCCGCCACGCCAATTTTTGGCAGACCCTGGTGATGGTGGAACTGACGGATCTGGTTTTTTCTTTCGACAGCATCGCCGCTTCGGTGGGCGTCTCCCGCAAGGCTTGGGTAATCATCCTCGGCGGCATTCTCGGCATTACCCTGATGCGCTACATGGCTTCTCTGTTTTTGCGTTGGTTGGACGAGTTCTCTCACCTGGAAGACGCCGCTTTTGCCATCATCGCCTTGGTGGGGAGCACCATGTTGTTGGAGGTGTTTTTCCCCCAAATCGAGCTCCCGGAGTGGGGGATGGTGGTGGCTGTGATCCCCCTATTTGTCTGGGGTTTCTCGCGGCGCGTGAAACTCAATTCGGAGCAGGATGAACAGCCGGAGCTGGCTGACGGAGAGAAGAGGGAAGAGAAAAGAGCAGGGGTTACAGACGAGATGGAGATCGTCCCCTCCGGTTGGGTGACTGCCCTTGAGGAAGACCTCGCCCCTGAGCCCCAGAGCAGAGAGAATGGAGAGGAGAGGTACGGCTTGGGCCTATCGCCAGGGATCCCTGATCTGCCTTGATAGGGCTGTGGGCTGCTTCATTGCCTTGGCCCCTGCCGACTCCTAAACTAGCAGTGAAGCCGACTCAAGGAGGGAAGCATCCTGAGCCCCCAGTTTTGCTTGAAATCATTGGTCAAGTGCTTCAGAAGCAGCATAGACAGCCCAAAGGAGCAGCAGGCCGCGGAAAATAGGCTCCAGCCTTTGGCGAGGGCGGAGGTTCTGAGCATGCCAGCAGTGCAGAGCACTGCCCCCTTGGTGGAGCTGCGCCAAGTTTCCAAGCGCTTCGGCTCGACGGTGGTGCTTGACCACGTGGATCTGAAGGTGTACCGGGGTGAGGCCCTGGGCCTGGTGGGGCCTTCGGGCACCGGGAAATCGACGCTGCTGCGCATCATCGCCGGCCTAACGGAGCCAGACGCTGGAGAAGTGCTCTGGTGCGGGATCCCACTCCCGGAGATTCAAGCCCATCATGCAACTCCCCCTTTGCGGGTAGGGATGGTGTTTCAGCAGGCCGCCCTCTTCGACTCCCTGACGGTGGAAGAAAACGTGGGGTTTTTGCTCTACGAGCACTCGCAGTTGCCCCACTCCCGCATTCGGGAATTGGTGGCCGCCAAGCTGGAGGCGGTGGGACTGGCGGGCAAAGAGCACAACCTGCCAGAAGAACTCTCGGGGGGGATGCGCAAACGGGCCAGCTTCGCCCGCGCCATTATGGAGGATCCTTCTCTGCCCCAGGATGAGCCCCAATTGCTGCTGTACGACGAGCCCACAGCGGGCTTGGATCCCATTGCCTCCACGGTAATTGAAGATCTCATCCGGGAGCTGCAGCAGGTGAAAAAAGCCTGTGAGAGCTACATTGTGGTGACCCACCAGCACAGCACCATTTACCGCGCCACCGACCGCATTGTCCTGTTGGCTCAGGGGCGGGTGCAGTGGGAGGGATCCGTGCAGCAGATTGAAACGTGCGATAACCCCTTTGTGCGGCAGTTTTTCAGCGGTAGCGTAGAAGGGCCAATTCAAGTGGCGGGGCAGGTGTGATGCGTTCGCGAGCAGTGCGAGAAGGGGCAGTGGGCCTATTGATCCTGGCGGGGGCGCTGGGCTTTGCCGGCCTGTTTTTGTGGATCTACAACCTGCGCTTTGGCAGTCGCGGCTTTCAATTTACCGTCACCTATACCAACGTGGTCGGCCTGACAGAGGGATCCAGCGTGCGGCTGCGGGGGGTAACCATAGGTCGAGTGGAGCGGATTGTGCCTCAACCCAGCCAAGTAGAAGTACAGGTGACCATTGATCAGCCCCTAGTCATCCCCCGCGATTCCCTGTTTCTTACCAAACAGACGGGGTTGGTGGGGGAAACGGTGATGGACATCCTGCCCCAGGGGAGGGGTCAGGCGGCAACGGGATCCCCTCTGGCAGCGGATTGCGACAGCAGTCAAATCATCTGCGATGGGGATGTGGTGGAGGGCAAACCTGGAGTGGATTTTGGCCAGTTATTGATCCGGCTGGATCAGTTGCTCACACGGATCAACGACGATGAGCTCTTCGATACCCTTAACGCCACCCTAGAAGGGCTCACCCGCGTTGCCAATAGCGTGGCCGATCTCTCAGAAACCGTGGAAGAGCGAGTAGCTGCCCTGCGCACCGAAGATCTGGACTTGTTGCAATTCACGACCGCTGCCACAGCCATCCAAGACGCGGCTGGAGCTGTGAGGGGAACTGCCCGCAGTTTGCAAGCGGCTGCCGATCAATTCACCGCCCTGGTGGATCAAAACCGCACTTCCCTTAACGCCGCCCTGGAGAACATTCAGCAGGTGAGCGCCGATCTACAGGCCATGTCGAGCGCGGTGCGCCCGCTGGTTACCGATCCACAACTCCAGGCCGATGTGCGCCAGATCCTGGCCGAGGTGCGAGCGGCTGCGGAGAACGTGGCCCAAGCTACCGAAGATCTGCAGCAGATTGCCGCCAGCCTCAACGATCCGGGCACTTTAGCTACTCTGCGCCAAACCCTCGATTCCGCCCGCATCACCTTTCAGAATATGCAAAAAATTACCGCCGACATCGACGAGCTGACCGGGGATCCCCAGTTTCGCCGCGGCATTCGAGAGTTGGTATTAGGGCTGAGCAACTTGGTCTCCAGCGTCCCTGGGGAAGATGGGATCCAGCCCGCGGTGGCCGAAGGGTATCACTTTCGTTTTGCGCCCGTCTCTTTTGCCCAGGGGATTGTCTCTGGATCCCAAGGATGGCAGCCGCAGACTTCCCCATAAGTTGGCTGCCTTTCCCCTCTCTCTAGCGGGAGTCTGGGATCCCTGAGATGACCCGCTGAGGTAACAACGGCGGCCAAAGCCGTTGAAGGGATCCCCAACCTGGGGTAGGCTTTGCGGATAAGGTGTTGCCTGTATTGCTACGCAACGCTGGCGCGACTGAGGTTGAGGTGTGAGGAATGTGTGGCATTGTCGGCTACGTGGGTTTTCAGTGGGCTGCCCCCATCCTGTTGGAGGGCCTGCGCACCTTGGAGTATCGGGGCTATGATTCTGCCGGCATCGCCACGGTGGATCCCGAAGAGGGATTGAGGATTGTTCGCGCCACCGGCAAGCTGCACAACCTGCTGGTGAAGCTGACGGCCAACATGCCCACGGCCAAGGTAGGGATCGGACATACCCGCTGGGCCACCCACGGCGGCGTGACCGAAGAAAATGCTCACCCCCACTGCGACGAGCGCGGGCGCATTGTGGTGATCCAAAACGGCATTGTGGAAAACTACCTGGAGCTAAAGGAGCGTCTCCTGGAGCGGGGGATCCCATTTCGCTCCCAAACCGATACGGAAGTGATCGCCCAACTGCTCGGCCTCTATACAGAAGAGCTGGGCTCCTTTGAGGCGGCCTTTGGCCAGGTCATGGGGCAACTGCGGGGGGGAAACGCCGTGGTGGCTCTGGATCGGGAGGCGCCGGATCGGCTGATCGCAGCCCGTTTGGGCAATGCCGGAGCCGTGGTGGTGGGAGAGGGAGAAGGAGAAAACTTCGTGGCCTCCGATCTGCCTGCCATTGTCCGCCATACCCGCAAGGTGGTGTTCTTAGAAGATGGGGAAATGGCGGTTCTCACGGAGTCTCAAGTGCGCTACCTGCGCATTACCGGCGAGGAGCTGCGCAAATCCAGCATCACCGTGGCCTGGGATCCCGTCTCAGCCGCCAAGGGAGGCTACAAGCACTTCATGCAAAAGGAGATCTTTGAGCAGCCCCGCACCACCACCGATACGCTACGGGGGCGGGTGGATCTGGAACAGGGCCGGGTGACACTGGAGGGGCTAACGCTTTCTGAAGCGCAACTGGCCCACATTGAGCACATCCACGCCGTAGCCTGTGGTACTGCCTGGCACGCCTGCTGGGTGCTCAAGTACTTCATCGAGAGCTTGGCCCGTACCCCTGTAGAGGTGGATTACGCCTCTGAGTTTCGCTACCGCCAGCCGGTGTTGCGCCCCAACCACCTGTTGCTGGCCTTAACCCAGTCGGGAGAAACCGTCGATACGCTGGCAGCCATGAGCGAGGCCCGCACCCAAGGGATCCCGACCCTGGCGATTGTCAACACCATCGGATCCCAGGCCAGCCGTCTGGCGGATGCCGGGGTTCTCTACATCCATGCCGGTCCGGAGATTGCCGTGGCTTCCACCAAAGTGTTTACTGGCATGTTGGTGGCGGGGTATTTGCTGGCCCTGCAACTGGCCCAAGCCAAAGGGATCCTCAGCCCGGCCCAGATCCAAGCCCACCTGCAAGCCTTGATTGAGCTGCCGGGCAAGATCAGCCTGCTGCTGAAGGACGCCGCCCTCTACGACCAACTGGCGGAGCAGTACCATCATGTTGCCAACATGCTCTACCTGGGCCGCTGGGTTAACGCCCCGATTGCCCTGGAAGGAGCCTTGAAGATGAAAGAGGTGAGCTATATCCACGCCGAAGGCTACCCGGCAGGGGAGATGAAGCATGGCCCTATTGCCCTCATCGACGAGCGGGTGCCGGTGGTGTGCATTGCCACCCGGGATCCCGTCTACGAAAAAATGCTCTCCAACATCGAACAGGTGCGGGCGCGGGGGGGACGGGTGATCGCCCTCATCAACCCCGAAGACACCCAGGTGCGGGAGAAAGCCGACCACATCATCGAGGTGCCCAGCACGACACCCCTGTTGTCGGCGGTTCTGAACGTGATCCCCCTGCAGTTGTTCGCCTACGCCATGGCTTTGCGCCGCGGAGCCGATGTGGATCAGCCGCGCAACTTGGCTAAGTCGGTAACAGTGGAGTAACGGCTGTAGCTCTTGCCACCGCCGGCCCCTGGTTTTTGCAAAATCGGGCAGATCACCTCTTTTTCATCAGCAGCCGCAGGGGGGATCTGCCAATCGGAGAGGAGACCTTGAATTTGGCTTTTCAGCGCTTGCAGATCGGCAATTCGCTGTTCAATCTCCTGCAGCTTGCCTTGCAGATGCTGGCGAATTTCTGGACAAGGCTGCTCCCCTCGGTCGTGGACATCCAGGATTTGGCGGATTTCTTCTAAGCTCAGGCCCAGGCTCTGGCAGCAGCGGATAAAGGCCAGACGAACCAAAACCGAAGGGTCGAACAGCCGATAGCTGGACTCCGCCCGTTCCACCGTTGGCTTCAGCAGGCCTATCGATTCGTAGTAGCGCACCGTGCGTACAGGCAAGCCGGCTGCTAGAGCCACCTGGCCGATCTTCAGGCTAGCAGACAAGTCCTGGACAGCAGCAGGATTCGACATGTCCCCAACTGGATCCCTGTAGATTTCTTCAGCGTGACATACTCCCACACTCATGCTGACGCAAAGCGCTCCGCGCCGCCAAAGCGAGAGAGTGCGGGCTTCAAGGACTCCGTCCCGCTGACGCGAACAGTGACTCCGGTTAGCGCTCCGCGCCGCTGGCGCGAAAAGGACATTTCCTGCGCTTTAACGAAAAGGACATTTCCTGCGCTTTAAGGACTACGTCCCGCTGACGCGAAAAGAACGGGATGCCCCACCGCCCTGTGCTTGATGTTGATGGCCGCATGGTGGTCGCGTCCTAGTTCTAGCCCACAATGGGAACAAGAATGCCACCTGTCTTGAATCGCTTTCGGTACTCTTTGACCACACCGAGAGCAGTTTTGACTGCTGCCGTTGGGATTCACTGCAATCGCCCTCAGCCCAGCTCTTTCAGCCTTGACTGCCAGAATTCGCAGAAATTGTCCCCACCCAGCATCATAGGTGGATTTTGCTAGCTTCGTCCTCGCAATACCTTTGATATTCAGGGCTTCGTACCCAATATGCTTGCCCTTGCTTACCAGCCAGTTCGCTGTTTTGTCATGAAAATCTTTGCGCTGAGATAGTGGTTAGTGGATAGTCACTATTCACTATCCACTGGTCACTATCCATAGGCGGTTTGACCCCTTCTTCTCGCGAGACAAGGCTCGCTGCAACCTCTTGAGCCTGAGCTCTGCCTTGCGATAGTACTGGGGAACTGGAACAGACTCCCCCGCGTCGGTCACCAAAAAGGAGTCCAGTCCCACGTCGATCCCTGTAGTGTTCTCCAGTGTTGCAGGCTCAGGAGTAAACTCAGGGACGGACGAATCTTGCAGGCTCAAGGTCACATACCACCCGTCTGCCTTGCGGGTGATGGTAGCAGTCTTGATGACAAAACCGTCAGGCAAAGGACGGTGCTGAATTATGCGAACAGCACCGATTTTGGGCAGATGGATAAACTGCCCGCAAATGCAGTCTTGTTTCATCTGGGGGAAACTGAAGGAGCGATACCGCCCAGCTCCCTTAAATCTGGGTTTCCCTGCCCGCTTGCCGTTACCGTCCCCCTTCAGCCAGCGGTCGAATGCTTTGTGCACTCGCTCTATGCAGTTTTGCAGGACTTGCGAATGGACTGCTCTGTACTGCGGAAACAGGGCTTTCGTGTTCACCAAGTCCCGTTTCTGGGAGTAGAAATCGGGCTTGTCTTTCAGCTCAGGCAAGTGACAGATTAAGGGACAAGCATTGATGTCACAGCGATTGTGTTCCCACCACGCAAAGCGCTCTGCCAAGCGGTAGTTGTACTGCTTCCGTAACAAGTCTAGCCACTCGCTCATCAAAGCAATCTGGCTGGGCGTAGGTCGCAAACGGTACTGGTAAGCAGTTCTCATTGAGGCAAGGGTAATCTACTGGAATGAATCCTACCTTATTGCTTCATGCGGTGGGGTTACCGTCTCGGTTTTAGGCCAGTCCATTGAAAACCAAAGTGTCCCCGCCTTTCATCCCGACCTTCACCCTGGATAGTGGTGAGTGGATAGTGACTAGCCACTAGTCACTAACAGAGGGCAGGGCTTCCCGGCGGTCTAGCTAACGCTACGCATCGCCAACAGGAGCGATGAGCAGGGGAAACGCTACAAAAAACAAACCGTGAAAAATCCCCCGGCCTCAAGGGTGAGGAGAACGTCAAACTGCCCAAAATTCCCCTGCAATTTGCAATGGCCACAAAAGGGGATCCCTAGAGCTTGCGGGAATAGAACTCAACCACCAAAAGCTCGTTGACCGGGGCGCAAATTTGCTCGCGGGGGGGCAATTCCTTGATGCGTCCGCGCAGCTTTTCTTTGTCAAACTCCAGGTAGTCCGGCAAAAACAACCCCGGATACTCCGCGTAGGCGGCCACCAGCTTGCGGGAAGATTCCTTGTTTTTTACTGTAATCACATCCCCCACTTTGCAGCCATAGCTGGGAATGGTTACCTTTTGGCCGTTAACCTCTATGTGGCCGTGGCTCACGAGCTGCCGAGCTGCCGGAATGGTTGGAGCCATGCCCAGACGAAACACGATGCAATCCAACCGCATTTCCAGCATTTGCAGCAAGGCCAAACCGGTGGATCCCTTGGAGCGCCGTGCCTTGCGCATGTAGCGGATCATCTGCCGCTCGCTCAGCCCGTAGTTGAAGCGCACCTTCTGCTTTTCTTCTAAGCGAATGGCATATTCGGATTTTTTCTTGCGCTCGGCGCCATGCATACCGGGCGGGTTGGTATTTTTGGGGCGCTTGCGCGTCAAACCGGGCAGATCAAGTCCCCCGAAGCGACGAATAATTTTTAGGCGGGGGCCTGTGTAGCGGGACATGCGGGCATTTCTCCGAAATCAGCAAACAAAGTCAGCAAGAGATGGTCAGCTGGGGAGCAAGAGGACGAGGCACCAAAAGAATCGGCGATCTACTATATTAAGCGTTTAGTTCCTGCTTTGGACAAGGGGTCAAGGCTGTCTTTTGGGATCCCGTCTCCACCGTTGTATTCACCCTATCAGTCGTAGTGAACCCCCAGCTGGGTGCGGATGAAAGCGCGATCTTCGCTAAGCAAGCCGTTGAGGGTGCGCCGTTCCCCCAAGATGGGATCCGGATCCAGGCCGATGGCTTCCAAGTCGGCCAGCACCATCAGCTCCACCAACTGCGGGAAGCTCACCTTGGGCTCCCATCCTAGGACTCGCTTGGCTTTTGAAGCATCCCCCAACAGCAGATCCACCTCGGTTGGGCGGTAGTAGCGGGGATCGATCTCGATCAACACTTGGTCTTTGTACAGCCCCTGTTCGGCTTGGCCGGAGCCTTTCCAGGTAATCGGCAGGCCCACCAGCGCGAAGGCCCGTTCCACAAACTCGCGCACAGTGTGGGTTTCCCCGGTAGCCAGCACATAGTCATCCGGCTGGGGTTGTTGGAGCATCATCCACATCCCCTCGACGTAGTCTTTGGCGTAGCCCCAGTCCCTCTTGGCATCCAGGTTGCCCAGGTAGAGCTTGTCCTGTTTGCCGGCCACAATGCGGCTGACGGCGCGGGTGATCTTGCGGGTTACAAAGGTTTCCCCTCGCCGTGGGCTTTCGTGGTTGAACAAGATACCGTTGCAGGCGAAGAGGTTGTAGGCTTCGCGGTAGTTGACCGTCTGCCAGTAGCCGTACACCTTGGCACAGGCATAGGGGCTGCGCGGGTAGAAGGGGGTGGTCTCCTTTTGCGGGATCTCCTGCACCAGGCCGAACATCTCCGAGGAGCCTGCCTGGTAAAACTTCACCCGGATCCCGGTGCGCTGCTGGTAGTCGCGGATGGCCTCTAGAAGACGCAGCGTGCCCATGGCCACTGCATCAACAGTGTATTCCGGCGCATCAAAGCTCACCCGCACGTGGGATTGGGCCCCCAGGTTGTACACTTCCGTCGGCTGCACCTGTTCCAGGATCCTGCGCAGGGTGGTGCCATCCGTGAGATCCCCGTAGTGAAGGAATAGCCTAGCCTGGGGGTCATGGGCATCCACGTAGATGTGGTCGATGCGGTCGGTGTTGAAGGTGCTGGCGCGGCGGATGATGCCGTGAACTTCGTAGTTTTTCTTCAACAACAGCTCGGCCAGATAGGAGCCATCCTGTCCGGTGATGCCGGTAATTAGGGCACGTTGGGTCATAGAGCTGGGGGCAAAGACTAGGAAAACACCAAAAATCAAAATGGCCTGAGGCTCAAGTCCAATGGCAAAACTCAAACCTCAAAGCGGAGACCTTGAAGCTAGAACATTATAGTGCAGCGGGACTCCTTCTCCTCAGGCAGGGCCCGCCGAGGCACATTCCTGGCCAAGGGTGTGGTCTTTCAACCGTTGCAAAGCGGCAGTCAGGGCTGTGGGCCAGGGATCCGGCTGGCGCAGTTGTCGCACTCCCTGGGGCAGGCACAGCACAGAGGCGCGGCTGGTGCGGGCAATGGCTTCCAGATCCGGCAAGGGATCCAGCAGCAGCCCTTTTTCCATAACTTTGCGCAAGAGCGGTTCGTAGCCAGGAGGCGGGGGCTCGTCAGCATGGCCCAACAAGTCTCCTTCAGGGCCGCGAAAGATCTGCTTGCGACCGGGAAGGGTGGCTTTGGCAAAGGAAGCTTTGGCCACTGGGATCCCATTGATTTCCACCAATTTGTACACCCCGTTTACGCCTTCTCCAGTTACCAGGCGGGTGCCCACCCCATAACCGCTGATGGGGGCTTGGGAGCGATGCAGGCGCTCGATCTCGTATTCGTCCAAATCCCCACTGACGAACACCGGGGCGCCTTGAGGCAAAATTTGTTTCACCCGGCGAGAGAGATCTTCCAAATCTCCCGAGTCGATGCGCACCCCGCCGATTTCCCCCTGGGATCCCAGTTGATCTGGGCTTCTGGCCGCAAAGAGCTGGGCTGCTGTGCGCGCCCCTTGGATGGGATCGTAGGTATCGATTAGAAGCGCAGCTTGGGGAAAGTAGCGCCGAAAGGATTGAAAGGCGCGGGTTTCGTCTCCCGAGAGAGCAGCAATGGCCATCACTAGGGAATGGGCCATGGTTCCTGCCGGCTTGCGCCCCAATTTCAGGGCTGCCAAGACGTTGGAGGTGGCATTGAACCCTGCCGCCAGAGCCGCCCGGGCTGCCCACAGCCCCGCCTGGGGACCAAAAGCTCGCCGGGTGCCGAACTCCAACAAAATGGCCTCATCCCCTGCTGCATCTCGCATACGGGCCGCCTTGGTGGCGATCAGGGTCTGGTAGTTAAAGGTGGACAGCAAGTAAGTTTCCACCAGTTGGGCTTGCCAGAGGGGGGCTTCCACCCGCAACAGGGGCTGGTTGGCGAAAATGGCGGTTCCTTCCGGCACCGCCCACACATCCCCCTCAAACCGGCAGCGGGCCAGCAGCTCCCAAAAGCGCTCCGGCGCATCGGCGAAAATGCCCGTTTCCCGCAGCGCTCGCAAAGCCTCGGGGGCGAAGCTCAGTTGCTGCAGATAGTCCACTGCCTGGGTGAGCCCCATGGCGATTAGGTAGCCATAGTCGGTGGGCAGCCGCCGCACAAACAGCTCAAAGGCAGCGGGCTGAGACTCTAGCCCTTCCCCCACGTAGCAGGCGGCCATGGTGAACTGGTACAGGTCGGTTAGCAGGCCATAGTCTTGGGGCCGCAACGACGAGAAATCAGGGCTCAACATGAAAAACCTCGGGGCAGAAGCCAGTGGGGAACGGCGGGATCGAGCAGAGGGCTGTTGCGAAGGTTATAGTGAAACTTACCATAAGTAAGGCTGCTTGTAGGGATCCACCAGAAGCATCACAACCCCAAAAA
This sequence comes from Thermostichus sp. OS-CIW-29, assembly GCF_054058195.1. NCBI lineage: Bacteria > Bacillati > Cyanobacteriota > Cyanophyceae > Thermostichales > Thermostichaceae > Thermostichus > Thermostichus sp. OS-CIW-29. The sequence continues at coordinate 3,966 of NZ_JBSSAB010000013.1, read as the reverse complement.
ACCCTAAAAATCGGCCTCGACAAGACACCAAACCCAAACTCAGCCAGAAATACAGGCGGCCATCTGGACAAAATCTTGCCCCCAACTTATAGTGAAACCAACCATAAGTGTTACCCGTCCAACTCTATCGAGCGGGTGCAAGCCTGGTCAATCCAGCCCCCACCGGAAGAACGCCATGAATACCACTCTACAGGAGCTAACTGTTAAGGCTCCAGCGGGCCTTCCCCCCCACTTTGATCCGGAGCGGGTGGGAGAGATTTGGCGCGTGCCCTACCAACAGCGGGCAGCAGAAGCCGAGCTCTGGGCCAAGGAGCAAGGGATCCCGCCGGCAGAGGCGGATCGGGTGCGGGTGGGCTTGCTGCTCATTGATGTGCAGAACACCTTTTGCATTCCCGGCTTTGAGTTGTTTGTGGCCGGTTCCGGCGGATTGGGAGCGGTGGAAGACAATCGACGGCTTTGTCAGTTCATCTACCGCAATTTGGCTTGCCTCACCCAGATCATTGCCACTCTCGACACCCACACGGCCATGCAGATCTTCCACCCCGTCTTTTGGGTGGACGCGCAGGGAGCCCATCCTGAGCCGGCCACGGCCATTTCGGCAGCCGATATCCGCTGCGGACGCTGGCGGGTTAACCCCGCCATGGCTGCCAACCTCACCCAGGGGGATCTGACGCGGTTGCAGGTCTACGCTCTGCACTACGCCGAGCAGTTGGAGCAGGGGGGAAAATATCCCCTCATCGTCTGGCCCTACCACTCCATGCTGGGGGGGATTGGCCATGCCCTGGTGCCAGCGGTGGAGGAGGCGATTTTCTTTCACGGCATGGCCCGCTGCAGCCAGCCCAGCCTGCAGCTCAAGGGAGCCAATCCCTTGACGGAAAATTATTCCGTGCTTAGCCCGGAGGTTTTGACTGGGCCGGAAGGGGATCCCATCGACGAGAAAAATGAGCTCCTCATCCACCACCTGCTGCAGTTTGACGCCCTGATCGTGGCTGGCCAAGCCAAAAGCCACTGCGTGGCCTGGACGGTGAGCGACCTGCTGCAAGAGATCCAGGCCACGGATCCCAGCTTGGCCAAGAAAGTCTACCTTCTGGAGGACTGCACCTCGGCGGTGGTGATCCCCGGCGTTGTGGATTTCAGCGAACAGGCGGAGGCCGCTTTCGCCCGCTTTGCGGAAGCAGGAATGCACCGAGTGCGCTCCACGGATCCCATCTGGGAGTGGCCTGAGTTTCCCCGGGATCCCAGCTGACCTCCAACATCCGGTATGATGCAGCAGGATCCTCTGCTGGAGCAGCCCTGTGTACGGTCGCGGTAGCGGTGCGGAGCACTCTCGCGGTAGCGGTGCGGAGCACTTTTGGGATCCCCGCCCTGAGGCCAGTTCCACCGTCTCCAGCAGTCTGCGCCCCCCCAGCGGTGCCCGGGATCTCCTGCCGCGGGAAGTACAACGGCGGGAGAAGCTGGAGGCTCAGCTGACCCGGGTTTTCCGGCGCCATGGCTACCAGCGCATCATCACTCCCACCCTAGAGCGGCTGGAAACGCTGCTGGCGGGGGGATCCATCCGCGCTGAGTCGGTGCTGCAACTGCGGGATGGCGAAGGGACGATGCTGGGGCTGCGCCCCGAGTTCACTGCTTCCATTGTGCGGGCGGCAGCCACCCGTCTAGCCGGTGGGCCTTTGCCGTTGCGGCTCTACTACCACGGCAGCGTTTTTCGCAACAGCCGGCGGGAGGAGGGATCCTACAGTAGCCAGGAGTTTTTTCAGTCCGGAGTGGAGCTGATCGGGGCAGGGGGATGGCTGGCAGATGCCGAGATTCTGCTGCTGCTGGCCGATTGCATTCGCTCGATCGGCATCTCTTCTTGTGTAAACGGGACGGAGGCCGCCTGGACGCTGCTGCTGGGAGATGTCAGCCTCACCGAGAGTTTGCTCAACGCCGTTGCCCCCACGGCTCAAGCGGCAGTGCGCCGTGCCATTGCCCAGCTCGACTACGTTTACCTGGAATCGGCCCCTCTGCCGGAAGCCGCCCGCCAGATTGGCTTGCAGATTCTGGGGCTGCGGGGCCAGCCCGGCTCAGTTCTTTCTGACCTGGCTCAGTTGCCTGTGCCGCCTGAGCGGCTGCGGGATCTGCGGCAGCTCTGCCAGGTGCTGGAGGAACATGGGGTGCGGGTGGTGCTGGATCTGAGCTTGTTGCAAACCCTGGCCTACTACACCGGTATCGTTTTTCAGGCGGTGGCGAGCGGGGAGGTCATTGCTCTGGGGGGGCGCTACGACCGGCTGTACGCCCTCTACAGCCCTCAGCAGGTCGAACAGCCGGGGATCGGCTTTACCCTTCTGCCGGATACGCTGCTGCGGCTCTTGCCCCCCGATCCCCAAACCGAGGAGATGGGCTGCAAACGGTTGGTGGTGCCCCTGGTGCCGGCAGGGATCCCGGCGGCGCTGGCCTTGGCCGCCCGCTGGCGAGAAGAGTGCACCGCACCGCTGACGCGAACGGAGGCGGTGGAGCTGGAATTGCTGGATCGGGCCCCTGAAGAGATCGAAGCCTATGCCCGCCAATGTCGGATCCCGGAGATCGCCTGGGTACAAGCCGACGGCAGCTACCACATCACCCACCCGGGCTAATGCTGGCAAGGTTGACCTCCCAACAGAGACGGGGCTGCACCAGTTGCAACAGGTGTTGGCGAATGCGTTCCAACTGCCGGATGGCGCTCTGCACCCCTGGCGCAAACGGCTGACGGGATCCCTGCGCCCAAAAATGCTGCTGCAAATAATCGATCAGCCACAGTTGTGCCGGCAGCTCCAAACTGGCCACCGCTCTGCCCAATTCCAATGCCTGCTGGAGAGAAGAGTGCCAGGGCCAACGTTTGAGTTCCTCAAGGAGCGACGGCGGGATCTGCTGCAGGTGCTGGTGGGCCAGCAAGGCCAAGCCGGGGCTGCCCTGGGCCAAGGCAATCAGCTCGGATCGAGGGATCCCTGCCAGATCTGGGCAACCCAACCCACTCAGCACCCGGTCGACCTCTTCTGGGCTGAGGCGGCGAAAAGGCACCATCTGGCAGCGGGACAACAGCGTCGGCAACAGCGAGGCCGCCTGGGGGGCGATGAGTATAATATGGGCTGGGCCTGGCTCCTCCAGGGTTTTCAACAAAGCATTGGCAGCGCTTTCCGCCAAGGTTTCGGCTCCCTCCAGCACCACCACCGCTCCCGATCGCGTAAGCGGGACGGAGTCCTTTCGCGTAAGCGGGACGGAGTCCTTTAGCGGGGCGGAGCCCTTTCGCTGGGCTCGAATCGGCTTGCGGGCACAGAAGCGGGATACCCCCTGCACCTGCTCCAGGCGAATTTGGGGCGGCGAGCGCCGTTGCAAGGTTTGCGCCTCCGGGGAGTCTGCCGCAATTAGGCGGCCTTGGTGCAGGTAGGTGGGGCTGACCCAGTGGAGATTGGGATGGTTGCCCGCCAGCAGCCAACGGCAGTGGGAGCACTTGCCGCAAGGGATCCCGGAGCTGGATTCGCACAAGAGGGCCTGGGCAAACCAACGGGCCATCAGCTTCCGCCCCACCCCTTGGGGGCCCAAGAAGCAGTAGCTGGAAGTCACCCGCTCCTTCTCCAGGGCCGCCACAAGCAGTCGTGCCGCCATCTCCTGCCCGACAATGTGCTGTGGAGGCAAGACCTTCATCCGCTTGACGGTCTCGGCGCTCGGACGGAGTTCTGGCATATCTCAGCATCCGCTGGCAGAAGCTGGCAGGAAATGTTTGCGAAAATACTGCAGCGTCTCCGGTCGCAATAACCCCCGCTCCACCAAGGGATCCCCCCAGTGGGGCGAAGATTCATCCATCGGCGGCAAGGACTCCAGCACTTCAGCAGCCAACAAGTCGGCAGCCTTGAGGAACTGATACATTTACGCTGAACACTGCTGAACATCACTGTTCAACTATGCAGCGATAGCATTCTGTTTGTTTCCATTCGCGTTAGCGGGACGGAG